>JBBANY010000011.1:0-17244 GCA_040401695.1 Ilumatobacteraceae bacterium | reverse complement strand
TCACTACCCTGAGACAAAATTCGATCTAGAAGAACGTTTTCGTCGACGTCGTCGGCGCGGGCGTCGACGGGAAACGGCGGCGGTTCGGCGACGTTCAGCACCTCGACCCGGCATTCGCCGATTTCGATTTCGCCCGTCGAGAGACCCTCGTTCGTGGTGCCTTCGGGACGCCGGCGCACCTCACCGGTGATGCGCACCACGTACTCGGAGCGCACGTCGACGGTGCGGTCGACGACACACTGCACGACGCCGGAGTGATCGCGGATGTCGAAAAATGCCAGGTGCTCGCCGTGCTCGCGGCGCCGCGCCAGCCAGCCACAGACCGAGACCGTCGTGCCGATGTGTTCGGCTCGCAGTTCACCGCAGAGGTGCGTGCGCAGGGAGGTTGCGGAGGTGCTCATCACTTGGCTTTCTTCACGATGTCGACGACGGTCGCAACGACCGCGTCGAGGGGGTACTCGGACTGTTCGCCGCCGTTCATCGGGCGCACGGTTGCGACACCGCGGGCGAGTTCGTCCTCGCCGATGATAACGGCGACGATCGCGCGGCTCTTGTTCGCCGTCTTCATCTGGGACTTCATGCTCTTTGCGCCGTATGCCCGTTCGGCACGCAGCCCTGCCCCGCGCAATTGTGCGGCCAATCGCAGAGCGGTACGGCCACCGGTGGTGTCGACAACGAACACATCGGCTGCCCCATCGGGGGCGGGAAAAGCGGATTCCGCATCACAGGCAAGCAGCGTGCGGTCGACTCCGATCGCAAAGCCGATGCCGGGAGTGGGTTCTCCGCCGAGGTCCTCGACGAGCCCGTCGTAGCGGCCTCCCCCGCCGACTGCCGTTTGGGCGGCGTCGAGCGCCGTCGACACGAATTCGAACGTGGTGCTGCGGTAGTAGTCGAGGCCGCGAACGAGGCGGTCGTTGACGACGAAGTCGATGCCGAGAAGGGCAAGACCTTCCTGCACGGCGGCAAAGTGCGCTGCCGCCTCGGGGCTGAAGAACTCGGAGATCGACGGTGCCTGGGCAACGACGTCGCGGTCTTCGGCGCGCTTCGAGTCGAGGACACGCAACGGATTGCGCGCCAGGGTTGCCCGGCTCTCTTGGCTGAGTTCGACCTCGTGCGATCGAAAGTACGCGGCGAGCGCGTCGACATAACGTGCGCGGTCGCCCGTGTCGCCGAGCGAGTTCACGTGCAGTTCCACGTTGCGCAGACCGAGGTCGCGGTAGAAGGAGTGCGCGAGGGAGATCACCTCGACGTCGAGCAACGGATCATCGACACCCAACACCTCGATACCGACCTGGTCGAACTGGCGGTAGCGACCCTGCTGTGCCTTTTCATAACGGAAGTTCGGGCCCGCGTACCAGACCTTCCACGGCACGGTGGGATGGTGCTGAACGAAGGCTCGACACACGCCCGCGGTTTGTTCCGGCCTCAACGCGACGTGGCGACCACCCTTGTCGACGAAGTCGTACATCTCTTTCGTGACGACGTCTGTCGCATCACCGAGACGCTGGAAGACACCGAGGTCCTCGAACATCGGGAGCATGATCTGTTCGTATCCGGCACGCTCGACCACCCCGGCAAAGACGTCGACGAAGGCCCTCCAGCGGGAGGCGTCGGGGGGCAGGATGTCGCGCGTCCCCGGCGTCGTTTGGAAGGCAGGCACGCCCGCAGGCTAGTCGTCGGCGCGACGACCCGACCCTGAATTGTCATTCCCCGCATTGCGGACTTCGAAAACCGAGTCGATGTTTTTGATGGTGCGCATCACCGACTCGAGATGGGCAGCATTCGCCAGTTCGAAGTCGAAACGCATGCGGGCCACCCTGTCGGCTCCCGTGACCGTCGAACAGGCAACGATGTTCACGTGCTGGTCGGACAACGCATTTGCCACGTCCCGCAAGAGACGTGTGCGGTCGAGGGCGGCCACTTCCACGGAGGCCCGGAACGTGGACGAGCCCCCCGACTCGACCCAGTCAACTTCGACGACCCGATTCGACGGATGGCGCGCGAGCGATGCCGCTTCGGGACAATCCTCACGATGGACGGCGACCCCTCCCTCTTTCGTGAGAAAACCGGTCACCTCATCGCCGAGTGTCGGATGACAACAAGTGGACATCCGCACGATGACGTCGTCGGTGCCCTCGACACGAATCGTTCCGCCGCCGAAACGTCGGGGCCTGTCGACCCGCAGGTCGCCCGCGAGGTGTTCGGGGTGTTCGTCTCCGCTCAGAACGTCGGAGAGAATGCGCGCAACATCCGAAGCAAGAATGACTCCCTCGCCGATGTCGGCGAGAAATGTGTCGACATCGGTGTGGCCGGACGCCTCGACCTGCGCGGCCAGCGCCTCGGATGCCCAGATGCCGCCGAGCGCGAGACCGGCACGCCGCAGTGCCGTCGTGAGTTCCTCGCGACCAACCTCGATCATCTCGTCGCGATGCTCGCGCGAGAACCACTGCTTGATCTTGTTTCTCGCGCGTGAACTGCCGACGAAGTCGAGCCAGTCGCGCGACGGCCCGGTGTCGGAGTTCTTGGCGGTGAAGATCTCGCAGGTGTCACCCGAGCGGAGCAGATGGTTCAGGGTGACGAGCCGCCCGTTCACCTTGGCGCCAACGCAGGCGTGTCCCACCTCGGTGTGCACCGCATAGGCGAAGTCGACCGGTGTCGAGTCGAGGGGAAGTGGAATCACGTCTCCCTTGGGCGTGAAGACGAACAGCTCGTCCTGGACGAGGTCGGCCTTCAGGCCCTCCATGAACTGGTTCGGGTCGAGAATGTCGGCCTGGGTCTCGATGATGCGGTTGAGCCAGTCGATGTCACCGGGTGCAGTGCCGTCCTTGTACGAGTAGTGCGCGGCAACCCCTTGTTCGGCGCGGTTGTGCATTTCGCGCGTACGGATCTGCACTTCGATCGGCTTGCCCTCGGGCCCGATGACCGTCGTGTGCAGCGACTGGTACAGGTTGAACTTGGGCATGGCAATGTAGTCCTTGAAACGACCGACCACAGGCTTCCAACGACCATGGATGCAGCCGAGCGCGGCATAGCAGTCCTTCACCGAGTCGACGATGATGCGGATCGCAACGAGGTCGAAGATTTCGTCGAACTCGCGGCCCTTCTCCACCATCTTTTCGTAGATGCTCCACAGGTGCTTGCCGCGGCCGGTGACCTCGGCCCGCACATTCAGCTCGCCGAGGCGAGCCTGGACTTCGGCGATCGTCTTTGCAAGGTAGACGTCGCGCTCGGGCGACCGGGTCGCAACCAGGTGGTCGAGTTCGGCGAAACGCTTCGGATAGATCGCCGAGAAGGACAAGTCTTCGAGTTGCTGTTTGATCTCTTGCATGCCCAGGCGGTGCGCGAGGGGTGCATAGATGTCGAGTGTCTCGTGGGCGATCCGCTGCTGCTTTTCCACGGGCATGCCTGCGATCGTGCGCATGTTGTGCAGTCGATCGGCGAGTTTGATCACGAGAACACGGATGTCGCGCGCCATCGCAACGAGCATCTTGCGCATCGTCGCGGCCTGCTGCGCCTCTTTCGAATCGAACTGCAGACGTTCGAGCTTCGTCACACCGTCGACGATGGATGCAACCTCTGCACCGAACTCCGTCTCCACTTCGGCGAGCGTGATCTCGGTGTCCTCGACGGCGTCGTGCAGCAGTGCCGCAGCCAGCGACGTGTCGTCGAGGCCGATGTCGGCCACGATTTTTGCCACGGCAATCGGATGGTTGATGTAGGACTCGCCGCTCCCCCGAACCTGATGCTGGTGCGCTCGCCGCGCGGTGAGGTATGCGCGGTTGATCAACGACACCGGCGCCTTCGGATGCCGCGACCGGTACGCGGCGAGAAGGGGCGCGAGTTCGTCACTCGGTGCGGCTGCCTGCCGCCTCCAGGGAAGAACGCGGTCACCGGTCGCCATTTCGTCTCCGCTAGTAGGTGATCACCGAGGAAACGGAGTGACCGGACAATGCCCCTCGTCCGCCAAGGACGGGAAGCTCGATGAGAAATGCGAGACCCGCGACGGTCGCGCCGAGGCCTTCGACGAGTCGGATTGCGGCCCTTGCCGTGCCGCCCGTTGCGAGAACGTCGTCGACGATCACGACCGAGTCGCCCGGCTTCAGTGCGTCACGATGGATTTCGAGTTGATCAGTGCCGTACTCGAGCGAGTACTCCTCGCGCACCACGGCCCACGGCAACTTGCCCGCCTTGCGCACGGGGATGAAACCGGCGTTCAGGTGGAACGCAACGGGCGCGGCCATGATGAACCCGCGCGCCTCGATACCGATCACCTTGTCGACGCGCTTGCCGTGGGTCAGACCGACGATCGCCTTGACGGCGGCGTCGTAGCCGACCGGGTCCGCGAGCAGCGGGGTGATGTCGCGAAACATCACTCCGGGTGACGGCACATCGGGAATGTCCCGGATGAGACGCTGGAGATCGGCGGGCGACATGTGATCTACCTTCTGCGCTTCTTGCGCGGCCGCGGAGGATGCGACAACACGGCCGCCGCGCGCTGGGCAGCGGTGCCAACCAGTTCCGCCTCGTCACGTACGGAGGATTCGCCCTCGGCTCGCGTCGCAACGCGCGAGGAGCGGCGCGACACGGGAGCACCGGTGGTGGCGAGCTGCGCCATCTCGGTCCCGAGCGACATCTGTCCCACGAGCGTTCGGTACTTCGGCTCGCGTTCCTTCATCACCGTGAGCAACGGGGTGGCGATGAAGATCGACGAGTAGGCACCGGTGAGCAGACCGACGAAGAGCGCGAGAGCAAACTCTTGCAAGGCAACCGCGCCGAACACGCCCGCACCGAGAACGAGGAGGGACAGCACCGGCAGCACTGCTGCCAGCGACGTGTTGAGCGAACGCATCAACACCTGGTTCATCGAGACGTTGGTGATGTCTGCATACGACACGCGCTGCGCCGCGAAACGTTCGGCGTTGTCCCTGACCTTGTCGAACACCACGATCGTGTCGTACAGCGAGAAGCCGAGAATGGTGAGGAATGCGATCACCGTTGCAGGCGTGACCTCGAAACCGAGCAGCGAGTAGGCCCCCACCGAGACGACGACGTCGTGGGCCATTGCTGCGATCGCGGCGACCGCCATCTTCCACTCGAATCGCCAGGCGATGTAGATGGACACCAAGAGGAAGAACACCAGAAGGGCGCGAATCGCCTTCTCGGTGATGCTGCGACCCCAAGAGGAGCTCACATCGGACACGCTGACATCGACGGACTCGACGCCGGACTTCTCGGCAAGGTCGCTCTGCACCGCGTCGCGAACCTCGGGCGACTGCTCGCCGACCTGGATGCGGATCCGCTCGCCGTCGCCGCTGCCCAACGTTTGGATCTTCGCGTTCGCCGCCTCGATCTTGTTTGCCTCGAGAACCTCGCGAGCCGAGTCGATGGTGAGGTCCTTCGTGGCGGGGGCCTCCCAGGCAACTCCACCCTTGAAGTCGATACCGAGGTTGAGGCCCTGGAAGACCAGTGAACCGACCGTCACGACGAGCAGTGCGATGGAGAATCCGAAGCCCCACCACCGACGACCGGAAAAATCGACCGTTGTTTCACCGTTGTAGAGACGACGCCAACGTCCGCTCATGACTGCGCACCTCCTGCGACGTTCGACTCGCTACCCAGAACCTGTCGCGCGCTCACGCCGAACATCTTCCCCTTGTTCATGAACTTCGAACGCGCGAGCAAGATGACCGTCGGCCGCGTGAAGAAGTACGCGACGATCATGTCGCAGAGAGTGGAAAGACCGAGGAAGAACGCGAAACCTCGCACCGAACCGACCGTCAGGAACCACAGCACCAGAGCGCCGAGCAGGGAGACGGTGTCTGCCGCGAGAATCGTGCGCCAAGCCGACTGGAAGCTGCGAGTGGCCGAGTTGCGCAGTGTTCGACCCGCCAGAACGTCGTCCTTCAGTTTTTCGAAGAACACGACGTACGAGTCGACCGTGACACCGATCGAAACGATGATGCCGGTGACTCCCGCCAGTGACAGCGCCAGACCGTTGCGTTGCGAGAGCCATGAGATGGTGCTCCACTGCAGCATGCCCGAGACCGCCAGGCCACCGATGACGACGAAGGCCAAGCGGCGGTAGTAGAAGATCAGGAAGAGCAGCACGAGCGCGACACCAACGAGACCAGAGACGATCGCGGCATCGAGCGAGTCCTGACCCAGTGTCGCCGACACTGTTTGGGCCGTCGGGGCGCTGAAGCGCACCGGCACGGCGCCGAATTCGAGGATCTTCGCCAGGTCTCGCGCTTCGCGCTCGGAGAAGTCACCGGTGATCTGGACGCTGCCCGAGAAGTTGTTCGTCTGGACGACGGGGGCAGAAATCACCTCGCCGTCGAGAACGATGGCGATCTGTCCCGAGGGGCAGGTCTGCGACTTCGTGAAGCACTCGTTGGCGAGCGCATTCCACTTGCCTTCTCCCTCGGAGCCGTCGCGCAGACCAACGGTGACAACCCAGCCACCGTTGCTGATCTCGGCGGCCGCGTCGTTCTTGAACACCTGGCCGTCGGCACCGGCGGGTCCGGCGTAGTACACGAGACCGTCGCGGCCGGTGAGGAACGCAATTTTGTCGGGCTCGTTGGTGAGCGAGATGTCCGGCGCTGCCGCAGCGACGGTGGTCGTCGTCGTGTCACCAGTCGCCAACAACAGTTCGGGTGATGACGTCGTCGTCGCACCTTCCGCGGTGGCGACGGCTGTCGCGGGCTGGGTTGTTTCGGGAACCGTGCTCTCGGGAACGGTGGTTTCAGGGACGGTCGTTGCCGGAATGGTTGTCGACGTTGCGGAACTTGCGAAGCGCAAACCGCTGCCGGGTGCCGGCACGGTTGTCGGTGCGATCGTCGTTGCGGTGTCGCCTGCCAAGGTTGTCGGCGATTCGGCCGTTGGCGACTCGACCAGTGACGTCGTCGTCGCGCCGGCGACGGTGGTGGTCGATGCGTTGTCGTTCGGCACACCCGACTGCAGAACTGGACGCATCAGCACCTCGCCGGTGCGGCCCACGATGTCGAGCGCGCGCTTCTGGTCCTTCACGCCGGGAAGGTTGATGACGACCGTGTCACCTTGACGAATGATCTCGGGTTCCGCGACACCGATCGAGTCGACGCGCTGGCGGATGATCTCGACGGCAACCGTCAGGGCGTCGGCGTCGTAGTCGCCTTGGGGTTCTAGGGTGACCGAGGCACCACCCTGCAGGTCGAGGCCGAGGGACGGGCTGTTACCGGCGATGAGGTTCGCCGACATCGCGGCGACCGCGACGAGGACGATTCCGATGAGGGAGAAGAGAAGGCGGCGGCGCACTGGGCTCGACTACTTCTTGTCGTCGCTGTCGTCTTTGTCACCGGCCGCGGGTTCCGCAACCGGTGTCGACGAGGCGTTGATGCGCCGTGAAATGGCGCTGCGCATGACACGAATCTCGACGTTGTCGGCGATGTCGATCCACGCCACGTCGCCGGCCTGGTCCTCTTTGTCGAAGCCGGTGATGAAACCCACGATGCCCGATGCCGTCTGAACTTCGTCGCCGACGGACAGGGCGCGGTTCAGTTCCTGGGCCTCGCGGGTGCGACGGCGCTGCGGGCGGATGAGCAGGAAGTACATCGCCACGAAAATGAGACCGAAAAAGAAGAGCTGGAAAATCGCGGCTCCGCCGCTGGACGATGAGTCTTCGGCGGCGATGAGGCCGAGGGGGCTGTGGAACATGGCGCAAAGCGTAGCCAGTACTAGCCCCAGACCCCCAGCACGCTGTCGCGGAGCGCAGGAAACGAGCCGTCTTTGATGGCGGCCCGCATCGACGACATCAACGAAATGGTCCATGCCACGTTGTGGTACGAGAGCAATCGTGCCGCCGTCGGTTCTCCGGTCTGAAACAGGTGCCTGATGTAGGCACGGCTGTGACGGGCGCACACGGCACAGGCGCATGCCGCATCGAGCGGCGAATCGTCCCGCGCATGGCGAACGTTCTTCATGTGCACCTTGCCGGTCGTCGTCAGGGCCGTACCGTGACGGCCGAGGCGTGTCTGCATCACACAATCGAACTGGTCGACCCCCAATGCAACCGCCTCGACGAGCGACGCCGGGTCGCCGACACCCATGAGGTAACGGGGCCTGTTCACGGGCAGATGTGCGGTCGCGGCGTCGAGTGCGGGAATCATCTCAGCGCGCGTCTCACCCACCGACAATCCCCCGATGCCGTAGCCGTCGAAGTCGAGACCGGCCGTGTACTTGGCACTGCGTTCGCGAAGCTCGGGCGAGATGCCGCCCTGCACGATTCCGAACAGCGACTGGTCGCTGCGCGAGTGATGGTCGCGTGCGCGTTGGGCCCATTCCGCGGTACGTCGCAACGCGAGGTCGATCACCTCGGGCGGCGACGGCAGAGCGGGGCACACGTCGAGAACCATCTGGATGTCGGCACCGATGAGTTGTTGGACCTCGATCGCGCGTTCGGGAGTGAACCGAACGAGATCCCCGTCGTAGGTGGACTTGAAGGTGACGCCGTCGTCGTCGATCTTCGGGCCGAGCGAAAACACCTGAAAGCCACCCGAGTCCGTCAGCGTGAGCCCATCCCAACCCGCGAACCGACCGAGGCCACCCATCTCTGCGATCAGTTCGGCCCCGGGCCGCAACATCAGGTGATAGGTGTTGCCGAGAACGATGCGCGCCCCGACACTGCGGTAGTCGTCGGCGCTGAGGTAGCGGATCGCACCACGCGTGCCGACCGGCATGAAGCACGGTGTTTCGTACTCACCCCGCGCGGTACGAGCCCGACCGGCGCGCGCACGACCACTCGTTGCCTCGACTTCGAATTCGACGGGAAACACGACCCTACGACCCGGCCCTGGCGAGCAACATCGCGTCACCGAACGAAAGGAACCGGTACTTCTCGCGCACCGCTTCAGCGTAGATGTCGCGCCACGCATCGCCGACGAACGCACCGATCATCAACAACAACGTGGTGCGCGGCATGTGGAAATTGGTCATCAGAACGTCGACCGATTTCCACTCGTAACCCGGCGTGATGAAGAGATCGGTCCGGCCTTCGAGGCGGCCTGTCGTCGCCGCCGACTCGAGTGCACGACACGACGTGGTTCCGACTGCGAACACGCGATTCGCCTCTTGCACCGCCTTCCACGTCGCGACGGGAACGCTGTATCGCTCGGTGTGGATGCGGTGGTCGAGTGGGTTTTCTTCCTCCACGGGCTTGAAGGTGTCGAGGCCGACGACCAGTTCGACCGGTGCGAATCTTGCGCCTCGCTCCTCGATTCGGGCCATCAACTCGGGCGTGAAGTGCAGGCCGGCCGTGGGTGCGGCCGCCGATGCCTCACGCCGTGCGTACACGGTTTGATAGCGCTCACGGTCCGCCAACGGAGCGGTGATGTACGGAGGCAACGGCATCGAGCCCACAGCCGAAATGGCGGCCCTGCGCGAGGCAGGATCGTCACCACGGCTGATCCGCACGATGAACGTGTCGCCGGCCGCCGACCTGCCCTCGACCACGGCAAAGCCTGAGCCGTCGACGGCGAGCAATTCCTCTCCGTCGCGCATCTTGCGCCCGGGACGCACGAGGGCCTCCCACCGCGAATCGACGTCGTCGAGCGCCTCGAGAAGCAACACCTCGACGCGGCCTCCCGTCGAACGTTGCAGGTCGAGTCGCGCGGGCAGCACGCGGGTTTCGTTGATGACGAGCAGGTCACCCTCTCCCACCAGTTCGGCAAGGTCGGACACGCGACGGTGCGCAAACCCACGCGTTGCATCGAAGAGACGCGCGGAGTCGCGCGGCTCGACCGGATGCTGTGCGATCAACTCCTCGGGAAGCTCGTAATCGATGTCGGAGAGATGCACCGCGTCAGGTTACGGGCGGCATACCCAGGTGCTCGTAGGCCGCGGGCATCGCCACGCGACCACGCGGAGTGCGTGAGATGAAGCCTTGTTGAATGAGGAATGGTTCGTACACGTCTTCGACCGTCTCGGGCTGCTCGCTCACGGCAATCGCCAACGTCGTGAGGCCGACGGGCCCTCCGGCGAACTGTCTGCAGAGTGCCGAGAGAATCGCCCTGTCGACCTTGTCGAGACCACGCCCGTCGACACCGAACACCCGCAGTGCCTCGGTTGCCGTCGCATCGTCGACGACGCCCGATCCGTGCACCTCGGCGAAGTCGCGAACGCGACGCAACAAACGGTTGGCGATGCGCGGCGTACCCCTGCTGCGTCGCGCAATCTGTGCCGCACCCGCATCGTCGGCGGGAATGCCGAGAATCCCGGCCGCGCGCACCACGATCGCGCGGAGTTCCTCTTCGTCGTAGAAGTCGAGGCGGCTGACGAGACCGAAACGATCGCGCAACGGACCCGTGATCATGCCCGTGCGTGTCGTCGCACCGACGAGCGTGAAGGCCGGCAGGGAAAGGCGAATCGACGACGCGGCAGGGCCCTTGCCGACGACGATGTCGATCTGGAAGTCCTCCATCGCGGGATAGAGGATCTCCCCGACGGGCCGGGACAGACGGTGGATTTCATCGATGAACAAAACATCGCGCTCGCCCAACTTCGTGAGGATCGCGGCGAGGTCGCCCGCACGTTCGAGCGCGGGACCCGACGTGACGTGCAGTTGCACACCCATCTCCTGGGCGATGATGCCCGCCATCGTCGTCTTGCCGAGCCCGGGAGGACCGGCAAGCAACACGTGGTCGGTGGCCTGCCCGCGCTGACGGGCGGCGGTGAGCACGATGTTGAGGTGCTCTTTCAGTTCGCGTTGACCGATGAACTCGTCGAGAAGACGCGGCCGCAGACCGACTTCGTCGCTTTCGCCCGAGTTCAGTTCGGCCGACACGAGTGCTTCGCCGGTCGGATTCTTGTCGATGAATTCGTCACGCACGGCGGGCCCCCAGGATGGCGAGCGCGTCGCGCAGGATGCGGTCGAGCGCCACGTCGTCGGACGGTGACAGCTCGGACATCACGTCACGGATCTCGTCGTTGCCGTAGCCCAAGCCGAGGAGCGCCTCACGCAGGTCGGCCACGACACTCGAGCGACCCGATGCGGGCGCACCGATTGCTCCGTGCGCGGGCGCGACGTCGAACACGTCGAATTTCCCGCGTAGTTCGACGAGAAGGCGTTCCGCGGTTTTCTTGCCGACACCGGGCACCATCGTCAGCGCGCCGACATCGGAGGTGATGACGATGTTGTGCAGACCGCGCGGCGAATGGGTACCGAGAATCGCCATGGCCATCGCGGGACCGATGCCGTGCGCGCCGAGAAGAATGTCGAAGCACTGACGATCGTCGCGGGTGGTGAAGCCGTAGAGCGTCTGGGAATCCTCGCGGATGTGGTGATGAACGTGCAGGAAACACGACGTCGTGGGTTCGAGTTCCGCAAAGACGCGCGGGGTGACGACGACGAGGTAACCGACTCCCCCGACTTCGACGAGGACCGTCGACGGCACGATGCGCTCGAGCACGGTTCCACGCAGCGACCCGATCATTTGCGCCCCTCTGCCGTTGCGGCACCGACGAGACCCGGCGACATCGCAAGGTGACACAACGCGATAGCGGCGGCATCGGCCGCGTCGGCGGGTTTCGGCAAACCGGCGAGCCCAAGGCGCATCTGCACCATGCGCTGCACCTGCGCCTTGTCGGCTCCGCCCCAGCCTGCGACCGTGTCCTTCACCTGACTGGGTGTGTATTCCGCGACGGCACACCCACGTCGTGCCGCGGCTGCAAGAACGACTCCACTCGCCTGCGCAACACCAATCGCGGTACGGACGTTATTCTGGAAAAAGACCCGCTCGACGGCGACTGCGGCAGGTTGGAATTCGTCGAGCAACGACTCGATGTCGGCCTGGAGGATTGCCAGACGCGAGGGTGTGTCGTCGTCTTTGTCGGTGCGCAACACACCGAGAGCCAATGCCTGTGCGGACCCGGAGGGACCCGCCACCATGACCGCGTAGCCACAGCGGGTCAGGCCCGGGTCGACGCCAAGAACGCGACCGGGTACACGACCGAACTCAGGATCAGGCGCATGGTCCGACGGGGCGAACATACGTTCTACCCTAGCCCCAACGGGGGCGCCGGGGGCGGATCAGCTCGCGGCGCGGATCGCCCCGACCAGCTCCTCGACCGGCCGGAAAGTGAGACCCGCAATCGCCCGGTGCGCATAGCGCACGATGCCCTGCGAGTCGATCACGAAGACACTGCGACGGGGGAACCCGAGTGGTCCGAGCGTGCCGTAGAGCCCCGCAACCGCCTTGTCGGTGTCGGACAACAGCGGGAACTGGAAACCGTGCTTCGTGGCGAAACGTTCGTGGCTCGCCATGTCCTGGGCGGACACGGCGAGAACCTGCGCACCGACGTCGGTGAATTGCGCGAGTTCGTTGTTGTAGCAGTTCAACTGCTTGGTGCACACGGGCGTGTCGTCGCCCGGGTAGAACACGAGCACCACCGTTTGGCCTGCGTACTGCGACAGCGAGTACGACCGGCCGCCGGTACCGGGAAGCGAGAAATCTGGGGCCTTGTCCCCCACCGCGACGCTCATGCCGACGCCGCCGCCATCGTGTCGTCGGACATGTCGAAGTTCGAATACACGTCCTGCACGTCGTCGTTGTCTTCCAGGGCATCCATGATGCGCAACACCTTACGCGCATCTTCGAGGTCTTCGACGGGCACCAGGTTCGAGGACACCATCGTGCTCTCGGCAGACAGCACCGATACACCCGCCGCTTCGAGGGAGGCCTTCACGTCGAACACCGTCGATGGCTCGGAAGTGACGCGCCAGGCGTCTCCGTCGCGGGCCACGTCGTCAGCGCCGGCTTCGATGGCCGCGGCCATGACGTCGTCTTCCGCGAGGCGACCGTCGACCATGATCACTCCGCGGCGGGAGAACTGCCAGCCGACGGCACCGGGTTCGGCCATGGCTCCGCCGAACTTGGAAAAGATCGCGCGCACGTCGCCGCTCGTGCGGTTGCGGTTGTCGGTCAGCACGTCGATGAGCAGAGCCACACCGCCGGGTGCGTATCCCTCGTAGGTGATCGACTCGTACGAGGCGCCCGTCTGTTCGCCTGTTCCGCGCTTGATCGCGCGGTCGATCGCGTCGTTCGTCATTTGGCCGGCCTTGGCTTTCAGCACCATCGTGCGCAGCGCGGCGTTGGAGTCGGGGTCGCCACCACCCTCGCGGGCCGCGACTTCGATCTGGCGGGCGAGTTTGGCGAACAGCTTGCCGCGCGCCTTGTCGACGGCGGCCTTCTTGTGCTTGATCGTCGCCCATTTGGAATGGCCGGACATTGCTATCTCCTGTTCGTGGTGAGGGAGCTCACGACGCGGTCGACGAAGAGACCATGCAGTCGCGAGTCGTCGGTGAGTTCGGGATGGAATGTGATGCCAAGGATGCGCTCGGTCGCCACCGCAACCGGAAAACCCCCGTGCGTGGCAAGCACCTCGACGTCGGCGCCGACGGCTTCGATGATCGGCGCCCTGATGAACACCGCTGGGAAGGGTGCGTCGAGGCCCTTCACGTCGATGTCGGATTCGAAGCTGTCGATCTGGCGCCCGTAGCCGTTACGACGAACGGTGAGGTTCAGTGCGGCAAAGGACCTCTGGTCGTCACGTCCGTCGAGCACCGAGTTCGCCAGAAGAATGACGCCCGCACATGTTCCGAAGACGGGCATGCCCGACGCGATGCGGCCCGAGATGGCGTCGAAGAGCCCGCTCGATTCGAGCAACTGCGACATCGTGGTGGATTCCCCACCCGGCATCGCAAGCGCATCGACCCCATCGAGGTCCCGCGGGAGCCGCACCTGACGGGTACTGACACCGGTTCGTGCGAAAGCGCGTTCGTGGGAACTAAATGCGCCCTGCAGCGCGAGAACGCCAATCGTGACGTCGTCCATACTCACGTTGCCCATGTTCACGTTGCCCATCTTCACCCGGGGGCCTCGCGTTCACCATCCACGCTCCGCGTAGCGCTGGTTGATCTCGTCCATGCCGATTCCGGTCATCGGCGCACCGAGACCACGGCTGACCTTGGCCAGGATTTCCGGGTCGCGGAAGTGCGTGGTTGCCTCAACGATCGCCTTGGCGCGCGGCGCAGGGTCGTCGCTCTTGAAGATGCCCGAGCCCACGAAGACGGCCTCGGCACCCAATTGCATGGCCAGTGCCGCATCGGCCGGTGTGGCAATGCCGCCGGCGCAGAACAAAGGAACGGGCAACCAACCCGTTTCGGCGATCTCCTGCACGAGCGGCAACGGTGCCTGCAGACGCTTTGCCCACTCGAACAACTCGGCGGAGTCGGCCTGGGTGATCTTGCGCATGTCACCGATGATGTTGCGCAGGTGGCGCACGGCCTCGACGATGTTGCCCGTTCCGGCCTCGCCCTTGGAACGAATCATCGCCGCGCCTTCACTGATGCGACGCAGGGCCTCGCCCAGGTTGGTGGCGCCACATACGAACGGCACGTCGAAAGCGAACTTGTCGATGTGATGGGTCTCGTCGGCCGGGGTGAGAACCTCTGACTCGTCGACGAAATCGACACCGAGCGATTGCAGAATCTGCGCCTCGACGAAATGACCGATGCGCGCCTTTGCCATCACGGGAATGCTGACGGCCGCCTTGATGCCCTCGATCATTTCCGGGTCGCTCATACGCGCAACACCGCCGTCGCGACGGATGTCGGCCGGCACGCGCTCGAGCGCCATGACCGCGCACGCTCCTGCGTCTTCGGCGACACGCGCCTGCGCCGGGGTGACGACGTCCATGATGACGCCACCCTTCATCATTTCAGCGAGTCCGCGCTTGACGCGGAATGTCCCGGAGACGTTGCCTGTCATGCTCTCATCGTACCGAGACGACCGAAATAGACGTCACGGTGCCCCGATTTCGAGGGCGCGAATCAGGGGAACTTGACCTTCGCGGGGTCAGTGCCGGCGGGCACATCGGCACCCTTGTTCACGCGGGGCAGTTCGATCCACGTGCGACCGGGGGTCAACTTCACGGGCGCTCCTGCGAGGTCGGTGAGTGCGAAAACGTCGGTCTCCTTTGCGCGCTTCCACTTGCCCTTCACGAGCGAACCGTTGGTGTAGACCCATGCCTCACCCTCGCCCACGCTCTGCGCTTCGGGGCTGCGCGGGTCGGCCGCACTGGCTTTGTACACCATGTAGAGAACCACGACGTTCTTGGCGTTCACCTGCGAACCGTCGGCATCCATGTGCTTGTCCTTGCCGATCGAGCGGAGGTAGTCACCCGTTGCGGCATCCCACAGCCACTGAACCTGCACGCCATCCATCGACAGTTTCAGGCCGGCCGATGCGGTCGATGATGTGGGCATCGCGTCGCTTGCGGTGCGGTACTGGAACTGTTGCGGTGGCCGCGTCGCGCCCTTGGGGGTGAGGGTGTAGATCTTCGACGCATCCGCGTAGAGGTTGTGCGGCGCCTTGCGCTTCGCATCACGCTTGTAGCCGCCCTGTTGGTACGCGACGAGCGCGCCCATGTCGACGAGTACCGACTTGCGGATCAGCGAGGTGGTCTTCGCATTGCCGCCGCTCCAGACGAACAACGGGTTGAGGTACGCGCTGAAGAGATTGACGTCCTGCGTACGGCCCGAGCGAATGGGTCCGATGTTGGTGGGAGCGTTCGAGTGGAACACGGCGGCGTAGCGCGTGAGCTGTTCGACGTTCTCTTCGTAGACGATGTCGGCCTGGTTCAAGCCCGCCTGCGGTCGCGCCGACGGGTGGTTGTCGATCTTGGCGACCATCGCGGGACGGGTTGCTGCGAGCGCATCTTCGATCGGCAGACCGGTGAGCGGCATGACCTCGGGCGCAGGAAGCGTTGTCGTCGGTCCGGGCAGCGTCGAGGGCAACGCGACGTCGCCGTAAGAGGGCTCGGGAATGTTCTCGGGTGCGTCGGCGTCTCCGCCACCGCCGCAGGCCGCCAATGCGACGGCTGCGACCAATGCTCCGGCAATCGACAACCGCCGGATCTTGCGTGACCGGGTGGGGGTTCCGTTCATGCCTGTCATCTCCCTTTGTCTTGCTACTTCGTGCTGCTTGCTGTCGAAGCGCAGGATCAAATCTCGCGAAGAAGAGCCAGCCGCTCGGTGAGCGGCGGACGTTCGTCGCCGTTTGGTCTGACGCCCGAGGCTTCCACCCTAGAACCGGCGGGTGCGGCGCCCGCGTCATTCCGGGATTCTCCCGCCGGGTCGGCCAACCACAGGAAGTTGCCGTCGACAACCGCACCGGAAACCCTCGTGGACGTGTCGATCATGCGCTGAAAAGCCGCGGCGAGACCGGGTGGGTACCGCGTGATCGCGACACCTTTCACATCGGCGTCGAAGATCGCCTGTCCCGACAAGGCCGCAGCGATGACTCTTCGTCGCGCCGGACCGGGAATGAACCACGGCTCGCCCGCAACGAGCGCGACTGCGAGAGTCTGCGCCTCTGCGAGACCCGAACGCAGACGCGCCAGACAGACCGCGACCGCTCCCTCCATTTCGATGCGCTCGAGCGCGTCGACGAAGCCGCGCGTGACGACAACCTCGGCGCGAGCTTCGCCTGCCGGGTCGGCTGCAACGAACACGTTGATGGATGCGTCGTCGGTGACCGAGACGCGCGGCACCGAGACGCCCGCAGTCGCGCAGAGTCCTTGAAGAAGGTTGAAGAGCCGCGGTGCGCCGTCGGCGTCGAGCTCGCGCGCACCGATTCCGGCGACGACACTCGACAACGCAGAGTCGACGAAACGTCGGACCAGACTCACGGCCACCACCGCGCCTCCGGCGCCGAGCACAATGGCACCGATCACGAGTCCGACGACACTCGCCGACACAAAGCCGACCACGGCGCCAACGACCGCGCCGACGGCGGTCCACAGGATCGTGGCGCCACGTCGCAGATCGGCGTCTTGGGTGGCCCACCCCGTTGCAGGAGTCGACGAAGCCGAAGAAATAGATGAGGTGGAGGAGGCTGAGTTCATGGGCGTTGGGTTCGCCGTACGCGGCGCTTGTCGATCAGCGACAGCATACGGTTCGACTTCCGCGACCGACGGGGATCCTCGGCTTTGCGACCGAAACCCGTCGCGTAACCGTCCCCTGCGCCACTGCGCTCCATTTCGAGAGCACGTTCGTACAACTCGACGTACTGCTGCGCGAGTGTTCGCATCGACGACGCCTCGACGCGTCGATGACCCGCTTCGATGAGCCGCTGCGACAGACGGGGGTTTGCCATCACCTTCGCGAGCGCCGCTGCGAGTGCACGCTCGTCGCCCGGGTCGACCAGCAGC
>JBBANY010000010.1:2991-49162 GCA_040401695.1 Ilumatobacteraceae bacterium | reverse complement strand
CGAAAACGAGGGTTGGATCGTGCGCAGTTGGGTGGAGCTCACGCACAGTCCCGACAGCTACATGGTGTTGATGGACAACGACGCCGACGGTCTTCCCGACCCCGCAACCGAGCGTCGGGTGCCGTTGCCGCAGGGCGCCCGCTTCGTCGTCGACACCCAGCGTTTGTGGCACGTCGTGGTGCACAACCACGACTTCCCGCGGTACGCGCTGATCACCAGCTTCGAGTCCACCCCCGCCTTCTCAGGGTGGGTAAGCCGCGAACGCCTGTAGGCGGCTCGCGCCGACAACTCGCGAACGCCTGTAGGCGGCTCGCGCCGACAACTCGCGAACGCGTCTGACTACTTGCGGCGTGAGGCCGCGATCTGGGCGATCTCGCCCATGATGCGTGAGATGTCGAAATCTTTCGGTGTGTAGACGGCGGCGATACCGCGGTTGCGCAGATCGTCGCGGTCGTCTTCGGGAATGATGCCGCCGACGATGACGGGCGTGTCGAGTCCTTCGGCGGCGAGCAGCGCCAGAACCTCGGGAACGAGCGAGAGGTGCGAGCCCGACAGGATGGACAAGCCGATGATGTCGGGGTCTTCATCGCGTGCGCTCGCGACGATCTGCTCGGGCGTGAGTCGAATGCCGCTGTATACGACTTCCATGCCGGCATCGCGCGCAGCGACGGCGATCTGTTCGGCACCGTTCGAGTGACCGTCGAGGCCGGGTTTGGCAACGAGGAACTTGGGCGGCCCACCCGGGATGCTCTTCACGAACTGGGCGACGTCGGCGAGTTCCGCGGTGCGGCGACCAAGTGCCGCGGCGACACCCGTCGGGGCGCGATACTCACCGAAGATCTCGCGCAGGGCGGTGCCCCATTCGCCCGTCGTTCCACCGGCCTTGGCGAGCGCGATAGAGGGCGGCACGATGTTCAGTCCTTCGGCGGCGGCGTGGCGCAGTTCGCGCAGGGCGGCTTCGACCGCGGCGTTGTCGCGCGATGCGCGCCAGGCGTTGGTGTCGGCGATCGTTTCGGCCTCGACGGCGGGATCGACCTTCAGAATGTTGCCGTCACCGCCGAGTGGCGAGTCGGTGGTTTCGGTGAACTTGTTGACACCCACCACGACCTGGTCGCCGGTTTCGATGCGACGGGTGCGCTCGGCCATCGAGGCGACCAGTCGCCCCTTCAATTCTTCGATCGCTTCGAATGCGCCGCCGAGCGAGAGAATTTCCTGCAGTTCCTCCCACGCCGCGTCGCGAATCTCGGCGGTGCGGGATTCGACGACTTTCGAGCCGTCGAAGATGTCGCCGTGCTCGAGAAGGTCGGTTTCGAATGCAAGGACTTGCTGCATGCGCAGTGACCACTGCTGATCCCACGGGCGCGGAAGTCCGAGGGCCTCGTTCCACGCGGGCAATTGCACCGAACGTGCACGCGCCTTCTTCGAGAGAGTGACGGCGAGCATTTCGAGCACGATGCGCTGGACGTTGTTCTCGGGTTGGGCTTCGGTGAGACCGAGTGAGTTGACCTGCACGCCGTAGCGGAAGCGGCGGGCCTTGGAGTCGGTGACGCCGTAGCGTTCGAGGCCGATGCGATCCCACAGTTCGGTGAACGCACGCATCTTGCACATTTCGTCGACGAAGCGAATGCCGGCATTGACGAAGAACGAAATCGAACCGAACACCTGGGCGAATTGGGCTTCTTCGACCTGGCCACTGGCGCGGACCGCATCGAGAATGTCGATTGCGGTGGCGAGCGAATAGGCAATTTCTTGAACCGGCGTGGCACCCGCCTCTTGCAGGTGGTACGAGCACACGTTCATCGGGTTCCACTTCGGTGCGTTGTTCGTGCACCAGGCCACCATGTCGACGATCAACCGCTTCGACGGAGCCGGCGGAAAGATGTAGGTGCCGCGCGAGAGGTACTCCTTCACGATGTCGTTCTGCGTCGTGCCGCGCAGCGCGGTGCTCGGCGTGCCCTGCTCTTCGGCGTTGGCGACGTACAGCGCAAGCAACCATGCGGCGGTCGCATTGATCGTCATCGAGGTGTTCATCTGCCCCGGTGGGATGCCGTCGAGAAGAGTGCGCATGTGTCCGAGGTGTGCGACCGGCACGCCGACCTTGCCGACTTCGCCGCGGGCGAGAACGTGGTCGGGGTCGTATCCCGTTTGCGTCGGCAGGTCGAATGCGATCGACAGACCCGTCTGGCCCTTCGAGAGGTTCGTTCGGTACAGCTCGTTCGATGCCTTGGCGGTGGAATGCCCCGAATAGGTGCGCATCAGCCACGCGTCTTCGCGACGGGGTTCTGCGGGGCGGTTCTCGGCGGTCATGGGACAAGTCTCACGCGTCGATCAGGAATTCCCAACGGCACGGGCCAGCAGGTCGAGGTACTCGGCCCGGGGTACCTCGACCACGCCGAGCGAGGCGAGGTGGGGGGTACTCCACTGGACGTCGAGCAAGGTCATTCCCGCAGCCCGCATCGTGGCAACGAGGTGCATGAGTGCGACCTTGCTTGCATCGCGCTGGATGTGGAACATCGATTCGCCCGCGAAGAACCCCCCGATGCGCACGCCGTACAGCCCACCGACCAGGTGGCCCTCGGCGTTGCGGGCCTCCACCGAGTGTGCCCAGCCGAGACGATGCAGCTCTTCGTACGCCTCGATGAATTGGCGGGTGATCCACACGCCCTCGCGCGTTGGCGAGGCACAGGCACGGATCACCTCGCCGAAGCTGGTGTCGATGTCGACGGTGTAACGACGCGCGCTTTGACGCATCGAACGCGTGATCCGAATCGCATCGAGGGGAAGAATCCCGCGTGCCGCAGGAGACCACCAACCGATCTGGCGATTCGTGCGTCCGATGCCCATCGGGAAGAGACCCGAGCGATATGCGCGCACGAGTGTCGCGGGATCGAGGTCGGCCCCTGCGGCGACGAGGTCATCGTTCGACCACGCCTCCGGTGGCGGAAAATCCCAGCGGCTCTCACCAACGGGAACAGGCGGCGCGTCCCATGACACGCAACCTGTTCTAGTGCGTCGCGTCAGTACGTGCGGAAGCCGCGGCCCGTCTTGCGACCGAGGTGACCATCGGCGACGAGGCGAACCAGCGATTCTGCGGGGCGGTCGGCCGCGTTGCCCGAAGCGGCGTGCAACGTTTCGATGATCGAAAGTGAAGTGTCGAGCCCGACGAGGTCGAGCAGGGCGAACGGTCCCATCGGGAAATTGCAACCGCCCTTCATTGCCGTGTCGATGTCGTCCATCGACGCGGTGCCGCGCTCCATCATCTTGATCGCATTGTTGAGATACGGGAACAACAACGCGTTCACGATGAACCCCGGGTCGTCGCGGACGAGGACGGCTTCCTTCCCGCATGCGGCAACGAATGCGATGGCAGCATCGATCGTCGATTGCGATGCCGTGAGCGGATGGATGACCTCGACCAGCGGCATCGTCGTGGCGGGATTGAAGAAGTGAATGCCGCACACCCGATCGGGTTGCGACGTCGCCAAGGCCAGTTCCGACACCGACAGCGTGCTGGTGTTCGTTGCGATGATCGACCCGGTCGGCACGACGGAGTCGAGTTCCCGCAGGAGGGTGGTCTTTTGTTCCTTGTCCTCGACGACCGATTCGATGACGATCGAACAGCGCGCCAAGTCGCCGAGGTTCGTCGTCGTTGTCAGTCGCGACAGCGCATCGTCGCGCACCTGCGTCTCCAACTTGCCGCGCTCCAGGCGCCTGCCCAGGCTTTTCGACACTTGTGCAACGAGATCGGTCGCACCACGTTCGGAACGAGAGCGCACCACGACGTCGTAGCCCGAGAGTGCCGCGACCTCGGCGATGCCGCCGGCCATGATTCCTGAACCGACGATGCCGAGCGTGGAAACGCCGGATGAAGAAGCAGGGAAAGACATGAGGGGACTCTAGTTACCCATCGGTAACTTTGCCAGAGGAATCTAGGGTGGCCCGCGTGACCCCCACACACCCGATCGACCCCATCAGGCATCCCGACCGCCACGTTCCCTTGGAAACGGCCCACAACTTCCGCGATCTGGGTGGCTATCCGACGTCCGACGGGCGGATGACGCGCTGGGGTGTGGCGTACCGGTCGGATGCTCTGTACAGCCTGAACCAAGCCGACTGGGCCCGGTTGCAGGCGCGCAACGTGCGTCACGTCATCGACCTGCGTTCGGCCCACGAATGGGAGACGCGGGGTCGCTTTCGTGATGACCTGTACCCGGTGACACTGCACCACTTCCCGGTGCTCGACATTCCATGGGCGGACGACGACACGCCCGACGTCGACACTGCCTACGAGTTCTTGATGTGGGCCTACCCCGAGATGTTGCGCAAGGGCGGCCATCGTCTGGCCGCCGCGGTCGAAACCGTGGCGATGCTCGACGAACCCGTGGTCTTCAACTGCGCGGCGGGCAAGGACAGGACCGGTCTCGTCGCGATGTTGATGTTGACGATCGTCGGTGTACCGGGCGACATCGTCGTCGCCGACTTCGAACTCAGCAACGACGGCATGGCGCGCCTGCGCGCGTGGGCCGAGTCGTACGACTCGAATCTGAAAGAGCGACTCGGCAACGCACCCGCGGCATTTCTCGATGCCGACGGTCGCGCACTGCGTGACTTGATGGCGGGATGGGTCGCCGAACACGGTTCGATGCGCGCCTTCGCGCGACACCTGGGTGTCAGTGACGAGGCGATGTCACGCCTCGAACGACGTTTCGTCGCCTGAAGTTCAGGATTCGATGATCGCGACCGACTTGACGACGACGGTGCGGCTCGGCGCGCCACCGAGGTCGCCCGACCCGGAGTTGAGCGCAAGGATTCCCTTCACCACGTCGAGGCCCGACACGACCTTGCCGAAGTTCACGTAGGTGCCCTGGCCGTCGAGCGCCGCGGCGTTCGGGCCGGTCACGAAGAACCACTGGCCACCCGCGCTGTTGGGTTCCATCGTGCGGGCCATCGCGAGGTCACCCTCGACGTACTTGTAGCCGTTGCCCTCGTCTTCGATGGTGTAACCCGGGTCTTCGGTGTTGGTGAGTCCGCCGCCCTGGATGATGTCGATCGACGGGTCGGTGCGGAAGATGGTGGTGCCGTCGTAGTACTTGTAACGGGCGAGCACGACGAAGTTGTTCACCGTCTTCGGGGTCTTGGCGGTGTCGAGAAGAACCTCGATCTCACCCTCGGAGGTGTCGAAAACGGCGGTGTAGGTCTTCGTCGCATCGATGCACATGGGCGGCGCTTTTTCGAACTTGGTCACGCGCGCTTCGGTGCCGTCGGCCTTCGGGCATGCGGTGTCGCCGGTGATGGTCTTGCCGGGAACGGTCGTGGCGGGGACGGTGGGGGCGGTCGAGTCATTGGTGGCGTCGGCCGGAACGGTGGAACCGCCGAGGAGGTCGGTGACCTGCTCGGTGAGCTCTGCGTCGCTCGGCCCCGAATCGTCACCGGCAAACACGTTCACGATGAGGAACAGCGCGAGGATGACGGCGGGAATGCCGATGCCGAATTGGAGCCCACGCTTCTTCACCTTCGCCCGCTTTTGCTGGACGGCGAGTTCGGAGAGTCGCTGCTGACGGTTTTGCTTCTGACGTTCGCGCTTTTCGGTGCCCACGGGTTCCGCAGGTTAGCGGTGCGCCGATAGCGTTTCTCATCTGTGGCAGTAGTGGTCCAAAAATTCGGTGGCACGTCGGTGGCCGACCCCGAGCGCATCAAGGCGGTCGCCGAACACGTTGCCTTCACCAAGCGCCACGGCAACGACGTCGTGGTGGTCGTGTCGGCCATGGGAAAAACCACCGACAACCTCATTTCTCTCGCCAACCAGGTCTCTTCCACCCACCCGGGCCGCGAACTCGACATGCTGCTCACCACCGGCGAGCGCATCTCGATGGCCCTCGTCTGCATGGCGCTGGCCGACCTCGGCATCGATGCGGTCTCGTTCACCGGCAGCCAAGTTGGCATCATCACCGACACCGTGCACACGAAGGCGAAGATCCTCGAAGTGAAGGGTGATCGACTCCGCGAGGCACTCGCGGCGGGCAAGGTTGCCGTCGTCGCCGGATTCCAGGGAGTCAGCACCGATCGCGAAATCACCACGCTCGGTCGTGGTGGGTCCGACACGACGGCCGTTGCTCTCGCTGCGGCGATGAACGCCGATGTCTGCGAGATCTACACCGATGTCACCGGTGTCTTCACTGCCGATCCGCGCATTGTCCCCCAGGCGCGCAAACTGCAGCAGCTCGACTTCGAAGAGATGCTCGAAATGGCGGGCGCCGGCAGCAAGGTTCTCGCGCTGCGTTCCGTCGAGTTCGCGCGCAACCACAACGTTCCGCTGCACGTGAGGTCGAGCTTCACGTGGGAAACGGGAACCTGGGTTCTCGACCGCAGCGCACAGATTTCGTCGAAGGAGAATGCGATGGAAGAGCCAATCATCTCGGGTGTCGTGCAGGACACGGCCGAAGCGAAGATCACCGTGGTCGGCGTCGCCGACAAGCCGGGCATCTCCGCGGCATTGTTCGAGCCGTTGGCCGGCGCGAACATCAACGTCGACATGATCGTGCAGAACACCTCGAAAGAGGGTCGCACCGACATCTCGTTCACGGCTCCGAAGGCCGACCTGAAAAAGGCACTCGAGATCGTCAACGGCGTCGCAAAGGAAATCGGCGCAGCCGACGTCACGCACGTCGAGTCGGTGGCGAAGATCTCGCTCGTCGGTGCGGGCATGAAAACCAGCCCGGGCATCGCAGCCAAGATGTTCCGTGTTCTTGCGGGGGCGGGTGTGAACATCGAGATGATCTCCACCAGCACCATTCGCGTGTCGGTCGTCGTCGACTCCGCGAGCACCGAAACCGCGATGCGCTCGCTGCACACCGCGTTCGGCCTCGACAGTGGTCAGGCCTATTCGGCACCCCTTCCCGAACGGAAGTAAGCCCGCGCGCGGGCACGTCGGCAATACTGAACCAATGGCCCGACGTCGCGCGCAGCTCGTTCCCTGGCGCGTTGCCGGTGGGGTTGCAGACGAAAACGCCAACGCCGATGCGGTCGTCCGCGAGACGGGTTGGGTCTTCAACAACGAAACGGGTGACGACCTGACCCTCGGTGACTTCGTGATGTCGGGGAACAAGGAAGTCAACGCGTACATGCGCGTGTTCGGCATGAACGACCTCGACACCAACAGCCTGTCGATCCTCGAGATCGGGTCGGGCATCGGTCGCATGACGTCGCGGTTCACGCGCCGGTTCGCCTCGGTTGTGGCGGCCGACGTCGACGCGGCATTCCTCGAGCGTTGCCGCGAAACTGTCGCACGCCACGGCGAAGTGGAGAAGTTGCGCACGGTGCACGTGGCCGACGGTCATTCGATTGCCATTTCTTCCGAGTCGGTCGACGCCGTGTTCTCGTACATCACCCTGCAGCACTGCGCGCACGACGATGCGCTGCGCCTCACGTCCGAGGCGATACGAGTGGTGAAGCCGGGTGGCACCGTGATGCTGAACTACCGCACCTGGGTCCCCGCCGACGTCGTGTTGCAGCCGGCCGGTGCCGCCGTACGTGCGCTGTGGAAGAACAAGGTGATCGGCCCCCGCATCGCGCGGCGTCGATGGGCAACGCGGCTCGGCTGGCAGGCGAACCGCGTGGGTGTGGCCGAGGTCATGGCATTGGTGGCGGCCAGTGGCCGGAGTTGCCGTGAAGTGCTCGTGTTCCGCAATCCATCGCGGCGCGATTTGCTGTCGTCGTCGCCCAACAACGTCGGTGGCGTGCGCCCCGAAGAGCGACCGTTGCCACGGGCCAACAAGAGCCACTGGTGGTTAATTCTCAGGCTTTCGTAACGCGTGTACCGCTAGCCTGCCGCCCATGCGCGTAGGAGTCGTCGGAGCAACCGGACAAGTGGGTGGCGTGATGCGAGCCCTTCTCGAGGAACGGAATTTTCCCGTCACGGAAATGCGGTATTTCGCCTCGGCACGTTCCGCCGGCACGACATTGAAGTGGAAAGGCGACGACATCACGGTCGAAGACGCCGCAACCGCCGACGTGTCGGGCCTCGACGTTGCACTCTTTTCCGCCGGTGCGACGTCGTCGCGCGAACTCGCGCCACGTTTTGCGGCCGCCGGTGTCACGGTGATCGACAACTCGTCCGCATGGCGCATGGACCCGGAGGTTCCGCTGGTTGTCTCCGAGGTCAACCCCGAGGAGATGCGCAACGCCAAGAAGGGGATCATCGCCAACCCGAACTGCACGACGATGGCGGCGATGCCCGTGTTGATGCCGTTGCATCGCAAGGCGGGTCTCGTGCGTCTCGTCGCGAGCACCTACCAAGCCGTCAGTGGTGGCGGCCTGGCAGGCGTCGAGGAACTCGACACCCAGGCCGCAGCGGTCGTGGCGGGTGCGCGCGACCTCACTTATGCGGGCGACGCGGTGTCCTTCCCGCAGCCGAAGAAGTTCGTGCGTCCGATCGCCTTCAACGTCGTTCCCTTCGCGGGGTCGATGGTCGACAACGGCGAGTTCGAAACCGACGAGGAGATCAAGCTCCGCAACGAGAGCCGCAAGATTCTGGGCATCCCCGACCTGCGCGTGTCGGGAACGTGTGTGCGCGTCCCGGTGTTCACCGGTCACTCCCTGTCGATCAACGCCGAGTTCGCCCGCGACATCACCGTTGCCGAGGCAACCGAGATCCTCTCCGATGCACCCGGTGTCAGCGTCGTCGACGTACCGAACCCACTTCTTGCAGCGGGCGCCGATCCGAGTTTCGTCGGCCGCATCCGCCAAGACCGCTCGGTCGAGGGCAATCGTGGTCTCGTGTTGTTCGTGTCGAACGACAATCTGCGCAAAGGCGCGGCGCTCAACGCGATCCAGATCGCGGAGCTCTTAATCTAAAAATCTTGTCGGGGTGACAGGATTTGAACCTGCGGCCTCGTCGTCCCGAACGACGCGCGCTACCAAGCTGCGCCACACCCCGTGTGATGCGCGGGTGAGCCTATCGGGCGATTTCTTTCGCGGCGCGTTGCAGACGCAGCGCGTCGAGCGGCTTGACGAGATAGGCCTCGCATCCGCTGCGCTTGGCCATCTGTGCGTCGGCCTCGCGGTCGAGCAGCATGAGAACCGGCACGTGGGGCAGGCGACCGCCCGTTTCATCGAGGCGGAGGTTCATCGTGACGGCCATTCCACCCATCGAGCCGATCTGTGAATCGAGCACCGCGAGGTCCGGTGTCCTGCTGCTGACTGCGTCGGTGACGTCGCGGCCGTTCGTGCAGACGGTGAAGGAAGTTTCGGGGGACCCGAGGGCGGCGACGACTTCGTCGAGAACCCATTGGGCATCGGTGGCAACGAGAATGTGCACGACGGCGACTCTAGTCGGCGTCTCCCAGAGCCCGCCCAAGCAGCCGCAATGCCGCGAGTGTGTCGAGGCGTTCGTCCACGAGTTCGGGGACCAAGGGGACGTGGATCCACGGGGTGTCGGGCCGTGCGGTACTCAGAGCCATGAGGTTCGATTCTTCGGCCCGGCGTTCGTCGGCCAGTTCTCGCAAGTTGTCGACGAGAGAAGCGGGCAGCGAGTCGTCGGCGTCGCCGAAGTGCGGCATCAAACGGTTGGCGACGATGAGCGACACGACGACGTTCGCTGATTCGAGTTCACCGATGAAGTACGTCGCTTCGGCGACCGGCTCGGCCTGACCGCTCGTCACAACGACGTACGCGGTCGATGGTTCGCGCAACACGCGGTCGACGTCGTGTGCCCGTTGTCGGAAGCCTGCATCTAGCCCCTGGAAAGCCTTGAAGAAAGCGAGGGCATCGTCGAGCGCCTGTGCACCGACCACCTTCGCGATCGTGCGCAACACGGGTTGACTGACGGCACTCACCGCACGCAGGCCGATTGACGACGGAGCGATGACGATGCGATAGAGAGGATGGTCGATGAAGCGGCGCAGGCGGGCCGGTGCGCTGAGAAAGTCGAGCGCCTGGCGTGTGGGCGGAGTGTCGACGATGACGAGATCGAATCGGTCGTCCCCGTTCAGTTCGTACAGCTTCTCCGCAGCCATGTATTCCTGCGTGCCCGAAAGAGCACCGGAGATGTTCTTGTAGAAGAGATTCGATCTGATGCGTTGTGCTTGTTCCGCATTCGGGCTGTAGCGATCGACCAGGGCGTCGAACGTCGAACGCGTGTCGAGCATCAATGCCCAGAGCTCACCGCGGGCATCATCGAGTGGGATGCGCACCGGATCGTTGCCGACGGTCGAATCACCGGCGAGTCCGAGTGCATCTGCGAGGCGCTTGGCGGGGTCGATCGTCACGACGGCGACGCGTCGACCCTCGACTGCCGCACGAACGGCGAGTGCCGCCGACAGGGTGGTCTTGCCGACACCTCCGCTGCCGGCCACCACAACAACGTGAGAGTCGGCAATCGTCGCGTCGAGTGCGGTGCGGGTCATCGCATGTCACCATTGAGGTCTTCGATTGCGCGAAGAAGGTGTTGTGTGCGTTCGTCGAGCGTCGCGCTCGTGTCGAGGGGCAGCCGGATTTGCGGCAACGGCAGACGCCGGGCCAGGTCGTCGATGCATCTGGCATGACCCGCGATGCGATCGTTGCGGAACCGTGCGGCGCGCGCTGCCGCCGAGTCGGCCGCGACTCCGTCGGGAACGTGGATTGACGGATGGGCATCCACGCGGTTCACGACGATCGGCGCAAGTCGGACACCGATGTCCTCTTCGAGTGAGAACGCCGTCTCGACGGCTTCGTTCACCGGCGTCGGTTCGGGAATCGTGACGAGAACGACCTGGCATCGAGCCTCGTCGTTGAGCATCGCCAACACGTCGTTCGCCTGCTGCTTGATCGGTCCGACGACGACGGAGTCGGCGAGCGCGCGGGGAGTGCGCAGCATCGTGAGTGCATGACCGGCCGCGGGTCCGTCGACGACGATCACGTCGGCCGCACCGGCGCGCTCGAGTTGTTTCACCTTGCCGAGGACGAGCAAGTGGTCGATTCCGGGTGATGCCGAGGCGACCACATCGACGATGCCCGAGGTGACGAGACGGCGTGAAATTCGTCCCAGACCGGAACGGTCGAGGTACTCCGCCAATGCCTCTGCGGGGGTGATGGTTTGCGCGGTCAGGCCCTGATCGCCAGCACCATCAACGAGCAGCGGTTTGCCGTCGGTCTCGACGAGCAGCGAGGTGAGGCCGACTCGTCTGGCAGCCGTGACCAGCGTCGCTGCAACCGTGGATTTCCCCACGCCGCCTTTTCCCGCAACAATGAAGACACGGGATGCCGACAGGAAAAGTTTCGGGTCCACTCACTCACCGAATGGATCTGTCGAAAGGACGGGCATGCGAAAACTCATCTTGGCAGTCGCGCTCGGGGGTTGCGCATTCTTCGGTCTCGCGAGCGGGCCCGTCGGGGCTGAGGGCAGTGGCAACGCGGCCGCCGAAGCCGCTGCGGCCCAATTGTCACCGGTCGACGTACAGGAAGTGAGCGGCCTCCTCGACGAGATCCAGGCCGATGCGATCGAAAAGGCGCTCGTGCGATCCGCCGACGCGGGCTCGCAGGCGTTGATTCTCCAGGTGAACACCCGTGGCGCCGTCATTCCGCGTGAACGCATGGTCGAACTTCTCGAGAAGATTGCGGCCTCGGAAGTGCCCGTTGCGATTTGGGTCGGTCCCTCGGGTTCCCGCTTGTACGGAATGGCGGCACAGATGTTGGCCGCGGCCGACGTGACGGCAATGGCACCCGGTTCACGTATCGGAAAGATGGGAACACCCGTGAGTGCCGAGGGCGTGACGTTTGATTTCGGTGCCAGCACGGACCTGTTGCAGACCGAAACTCTCGGATTCGCCGATGCGCGCAAGACCGGCGCACTCAAGTTCGCGAGCAACGACGAGGGTGTGCCCGTGTTGAAGAACATGGTGTTCACGCTCGACGGCCTGACCGTCGACGGCCCAAATTCCAAGACCACAGTGCTGGATACGGTGGCCGAGTCGCTCGACGGCACCGGCCAGGTCGTGCGCGAGGCGACGACCGTACGGTTCTTCAAACTGGGACTGTTGCCACGGCTCTTCCACACGGTCGCGAGTTCACCCGTGACGTACCTGCTTCTCGTCATCGGCCTGTCCCTTCTCATCTTCGAGTTCTTCACCGCAGGCATCGGCATCGCCGGTCTCGTCGGGGCGGTGTGTTCCGTGCTTGCGTGCTTCGGTCTCGCCGAACTGCCGATCAGGGGCGCCGCACTCGCGGCGATGCTGTTGGCGATGGTCGCTTTCGCAGTCGACGTGCAAGTCGGTGTTCCGCGTCTGTGGACCGGTGTCGGTCTCGCGCTGTTCTCATTCGGGTCGTTCTTCTTGTTTCGCGACGTCGACGGCGCGAGTTTGCGCCCGTCATGGATCACGCTGCTCGTCGGCATCGGCGGTGCGGCATTGACCTACATCGTCGGTATGCCGTCGATGACGCGCACGCGTTTCGGCACTCCGACGATCGGTCGTGAATGGATGGTCGGGTCGCAGGGCGTGGCACTCGACGACATTTCGCCCGAAGGAACCGTGAGGGTCCACGAAGGTGCCTGGCGCGCCCGCACGAACCGCGCGACCCCGATCGAGCGGGGGGCAACGGTCAACGTGGTGGCCATCGACGGCGTGACTCTCGAGGTCGAACCCCTCGAGGGGGCGGCCAAGGACTACCGCGAACGCCACTGAAAGCCCCATTTTCCGGGGTTTCGTCGCGTACGAAAGCCCCTTGTTCCGGGTCGGCCCCTGCCGTAAGGTGACCTTTACAAATTGGAGGGGACAGTGGCGCTACGCCGCGAAGAAGAACAAGGCCGTTCGGCCCTTGCTTGGCAACGCCAGGCGAGGTGCAAGGGCGCGCTCGCCGAAGCTTTCTTTCCCCCTGTCCGCGTCGAGACCAAGGACGAACGTGACTACCGCGAAGCACGCGCAAAGAAAGTTTGCGCGGCGTGTCCCGTGACGGAACAGTGTCTTGCGCATGCCCTGAAGACCGGTGAGGCACACGGCATCTGGGGTGGCCTCAACGAAGTCGAACGCCGCGCACTTCGCGCGCAGCCGTAACGCTTCCCCGCGTGGGGAGTCACAAACGCGGTCCGGCGATTCGCACGTCACCACGACGACGTGTGATGCCGCGTGCATCCAACGCCTCTGCCAGCGGAATCGCAAATTTTCGTGACGTTCCGAGCGCGTCGCGGAACTCGCTCGCGCTGAAGCCCGCCGGTGTGGTGGCGATGAGTTGACGCACGACGTCGTGCGCGCGATCGATTGCCGCCGTTGCGAAATGAATTCCATCGAGGTTGACGAGTCGGCCCGCCTGCACGAGTCGACGCAGTTCGTCGCGGTCGAAATTCGAAGCAGCGGGTGGGGCGAACGGTTCCGCCTCGAATGCGTCGAGCACCGGACTGCGGAGTTGTCGTGAGGGAGCCTTGTCGGGTGCGTACAGTCGACCGCTTTCGACGACCGCGGTGTTGGGTCGCAGCATTTTCACGGCCTGGCGCAGCGCATCGTCGAGGCCCGATACATCGACGCCGCGTTCACCCGACGAGCGGACCATGTCGAGCAGTTCTGAGTGCGCGGCCGACAACATCGCCGCGCTGAAGATCACATCGTCGACCGTCGGCTCGTGCACCTGCCCCGTGCGAAGAAAGAGTTCGTGTGTTCCGACGATTCCTCGCTGGTCGATCAGTGAGTCGACATTGGCGGTGGGTCGAGCACGCGACAACCGGGACGTGGGGTCGACTTCCAGAACCTCGCCACCTGCAACGGTTTCGTCACGGCCTGTTTCGCGCAGTACGAATCGGTCGCCCGGAGCGAGTGCGAGTGCGCGCGGCAGAAAAACGCGGGCGTGGCCCGACGTGCCCGGCTGCAGTTCCTCCGTCGCAATGAGTCGAATGGTCGCCGGAAGTTCTTCCGTACCGACGTACAAGAGAAAGTTGCCGCGCCTCGAGAGTGCATGACGCAAACCGGGCAGCACGTGCAGAGTCGCGTCGAACGTGTCGGCAAGCCACCACTCGTCTGGTTTCACGAGTTGGTGTCCACGTTCGATGTCGCCATGGGCGACACCTGCGAGATTCACCGCGACCCTGGTGCCCGGCGTCGCAGACTCGACGTTGCGTCCGGCCGTCTGCAAACCCCGCACCCGTGTGCGCAGCGCGCCCGGCACGACCTCAAGCTCGTCGCCACGGGCGAGCGTCGCGTCGATCAACGTTCCCGTGACGATGGTGCCCGCGCCTGCGGCGGCAAACACACGGTCGATCCACAGGCGCGGTCTTGCTCCTTGCACCGATGGGCGGGGTGGTGTCGACCGCAGGTGGCGAGCGAGTTCGTCGATGCTGTTCGGGTCGTGGATGCTGGTGCGCACAACGGGTGCGCCATCGAGAAACGAACCTGCACATCTGTGCCGCACCAGCACTTCGACTGCGTCGACGTGCGCGGCATCGACGAGGTCGCATTTGGTGATGGCGATCACGCCCGCGGGAACACCGAGCAGGCGAAGGATCTCGAAGTGTTCCTCGGTCTGGGGCATCCATCCCTCGCGCGCGTCGATGACGAAGAGGCACGCGTCGATCCCCCCCACGCCGGCCAGCATGTTGCGGAGGAATCGCACGTGGCCGGGAACGTCGACGAACGAGAGATCTTCGACATGTGCGAAACCGAGGTCGATGGTGAGCCCGCGACGCTTTTCCTCGGCGAGGCGGTCGGTGTCGACGCCGGTGAGAGCAAGGACGAGCGAGGTCTTCCCGTGGTCCACGTGTCCGGCCGTGGCGACGACCGTCATGATTTGGTCAGCGACGCGAGGGATTCGACGACGACCGCATCGTCCGCCGGTGCCACCGAACGCAGGTCGAGCACGGTCCGGTCCCCCTCGCGCCGTGCGATCACCGGAATTCGCCCCGACCTCAACTCTGCGCACCTGTCGCCATCGACGACGACGGCAGCCGACGGCAATGTCGCGCCGGGGGTGCTGCCTGCGCCGGGTACGGCATCCGTGGCCTCGACGCGCGCGCCGAGCGTGCTCGTACGTGCCGCACCGAGCGAATCGACGACGACCACGGCACGTTCGCGCACCGACTCGACCGACGACGTGGCCATCGCCCAGAACGGGACGTCCGTGCACGCGCGCTTCGCGGCGAACGCAAGGAGAACCCGCTGCAGTGCGATGAGAGTCTGGCCCCCGGGGCGCAGCGCGCGCATCAATGGATGTGCACGGCACGCCGCGACGAGATCTGCCCGACCGGCGATGATGCCGCATTGCGGTCCGCCGATCAGTTTGTCGCCACTGAACGTCACGAGTGCGGCGCCGTCGGCGAGTGTCTGACGTGCCGCCGGTTCGCTGCGCAGCCACGACGGAGGCGGCCCCTCGACCCAGGGACATCGCGCGTCGAGAAGACCTGATCCGATGTCGGAAACGACGGGCACACCGAGACCGGCAAGTTCACCGAGTGCGGGTTGTTGCGTGAAACCCTCGATGTGGAAGTTCGACGGGTGCACTCGCATGATGAGCGCGACGTCGTTTCCGCGCTTCGAGATCGCACGGGCGTAATCGGAGGCGCGCGTCTTGTTGGTGGTACCCACATCGACCAGTCGTGCACCGGATTGTTCGAGCACCTCGGGAATGCGGAAACCACCGCCGATCTCCACGCTTTCACCGCGTGACACGGCGACGTCACGACCGGCCGCCAGCGCGCCGACGACGAGCAACACGGCGGCCGCGTTGTTGTTCACGACGATGGCGTCTTCGGCTCCGGTGAGTTCGGCGAGCAAAGTTGCGACAGCCGTGAGGCGAGAGCCGCGGTTGCCGGTCGCCAGGTCGAATTCCAGCGACGTTGGTCGTGCGCCGTCGGAGAACCCGAAGTAAGACGAATCGAGCGGAGCGCGACCGAGATTCGTGTGCAGCAGCACCCCGGTCGCGTTGACGACGGGCTGCACGAGCGACAATTCGAGACCGCGGGCGAGGTTCAGCGCGACTGCCTCGAAGTCTCCTCCGCTTGCGATGGCCAGACGCGCACAGCGCACCGCGAGAGCGTGCGGCAGCGACGAACCTGCCGTGACGACGCGTGCGAGGGAGTCGACGGAGGGCGGGCGGTCGCTCACGCGCGCCAACCTAATGGGCTTCCCGAACGGTGGCTAGCCTGCCTGTCGGTGGTCGTCTTCTTCCTCATCTTCGTCGCGCTTCCCCTCGCCGAGATCTATGCGCTCATCAAGGTCGGCTCGTGGTTGGGAGTCTTTCCGACGATCGCCCTGTTGTTGCTGGTATCGGCCGTCGGGGCCGTGCTGGTGAAGCGCGAGGGCCTGCGGGTGCTGCGCCGGATGCAGGAACAGGTCATGGCGGGCAACATGCCATCGAACGAGATTCTCGATGGTGTGTGTCTGCTGCTCGCAGGTTTGTTGCTGGTGGTTCCCGGGTTCGTGACCGACGTCGTCGGTCTGTTGCTTCTCCTGCCCCCGTTCCGGTTGTTGTTGCGATCGGGTCTCCGGCGTCGCAACGGAAAGAAGATTCGCGTCGTCGCCACCTACAGCGGTCGCATCGTCGACAACGGTCGCGTGCACGACGTGCACGGCACCTTCGACAATCGCGGCCCGGCGACTCCACCGAAGGAGATCGAACCATGAAGCACCGCGCATCGAGCGACCGCGAAATTCACGACAACGTACCGATCAAACCCGCCGCGACCGTGATGCTCGTACGCGACGACGACGCGACCCACGACATCGAGGTGTTCATGCTGCGGCGCACCCTCAATGCGGTGTTCGCGGGCGGCATGTACGTGTTTCCGGGCGGCAAAGTCGACGACGTCGACGGTGGCGACCACATCGAACATCTCTGCGATGGTCTCACCGACGCCGAGGCGAGTCGCTTGTTGCAACTTCCGTCGGGTGGTCTTTCCTACTGGGTCGCGGCGATCCGCGAGTGCTTCGAAGAGGCGGGAGTGCTGCTCGCGCGGCACGCATCGACGGGCGAACCCGTACGGTTCGACGACCCGGCGGTGGCGCAGCGCTTCGCCGAGTACCGACACCACATCCACGACGGCAGTTTGGGGCTGCACGAACTGTGCGACCGCGAGTCGTTGCGCCTCGCCACCGACGCGATCCGCTACGTCAGTCACTGGATCACCCCGAAAGGCGAAGTTCGTCGTTTCGACACACGGTTCTTCCTTGCGCGGGCACCCCAGGCGCAGGATCCGTTGCACGACGACGGCGAAACGATCGAGAGTCTGTGGGTGTCTCCGACCGAGGCACTCGAGAGGTTCAAGCGGGGCGAGCTCGCAATGATCCCGCCGACGATCCGCAACCTCGAGTTCCTCGTTCCGCACAACACCGCCGACGAGGCGCTGGCCGCCGCGATGAAGGTGGGCATTCCACCGGCGATTATTCCGCGTCTGCGCGTGAACGACGAGGGCAAGGTGACGGCCGTGGTGATGCCCGACGAACCTGGCTACGACGAGTTGCCCGACTAGTCAGTCGCGCGGACGGATCGACACCGCGACACCGTCGCTTTCGTCGCGTGCGCTGCACCCCGACATGGCCTCGAAGGACACGGTTTGTGCGGCGAGCGCAGAGGCGATGTCGTTGAAGATGCGCGCAGCTTCGCCGGTGCCGTGCAGTGCCACCGGTTCACCCGCGTCGCCACCCGCAGCGACAGCGGGTTCGATCGGCACCTGACCGAGTAGTTCGACCCCGATCTCGTCGGCGAGTGCGCGACCACCTCCGACTCCGAACAGCGGATACGACTCACCGTGGTCGCAGCGGAAGTGGCTCATGTTTTCGATGACACCTGCGATGCGCAGGAAACTGCGACGCGCCATGTCGGCCGCGCGGATCGCCACTTTCTGAGCGGAGACGGCCGGAGTGGTGACGATGAGCAGATCGGTGCGCGGCAGCATGCGGGCGAGGCCCATCTGCACGTCGCCCGTGCCGGGGGGCATGTCGATCAGCAGGTAATCGAGCTCGCCCCAATTCACGTCGTTCAGGAATTGTTCGACCGCCTTGGTCAGCATGAGCCCGCGCCACATGAGCGCAGTGCCCTCGTCGTCGACGAGCATTCCCGTCGAGACGACTTTCAACAGGCCATCGCCGACGCGGCGCTCGTTCGGCAGGATCATCGGCTTGTCGCGACCCTCGACACGTTCGGCCTGGAGACGATCGGGCATGCCGAGCATGCGCGGAATCGAAAACCCCCAGATGTCGGCGTCGAGTACGCCCACGGTTGCCCCGCGCGCGGCGAGCGCCGCGGCGAGGTTGACGGTCACGGAACTCTTGCCGACGCCGCCCTTGCCGCTGGCGATTGCCAAGACGCGGGCGTTGACGGGAACCGCGGTGTCGGCGGCGTTCTCGCGGGCGTTCCAGCGGGCGCGGGTCATGACGGCCGTTCGTTCGTCGGCGGTCATTTCGCCCCAGTCGATGACGACCTTCGTCACGGCGGGGTGGACTTCGAGGCGTGACTCGATGTCTTTTTTCAGTTGCGCACGCAGCGGGCAACCCTTGATCGTGAGTTTGAAGCCGATGTGCACGATCCCGTCGTCGCCAACGGCGACGTCACCCACCATGCCGAGGTCGACCACGTTGTCGCCGAGTTCGGGGTCGATGACAGCCCTGAGGAGGTTGCGTACGGCCTCGGGTGTCGGCAGCACACCCGACGGGGCCCCTTTGGCGGGGTTTTTGTTAGGTGCGCTTTCCATGCCCCAAATGTATCGGTATCATTTTTCGCATGATCACTCTCACCGATGCAGCAGCAACGAAGGTCAAGCAACTGCTCGAGGCCGAGGGCGCGAGCGACCTCGCCCTCCGCGTGGCCGTGCGTCCGGGTGGATGCTCGGGCTTCTCGTACGAGATGTACTTCGACGGCGACGTTGCCACCGACGACACGCTTGCGACGTTCGGCGACGTGAAGGTGATCGTTGATCCCGCCTCCGCACAGCTGCTCGAGGGCGCAAGCCTCGACTACAAGGACGGTCTGCAGGAAGCCGGCTTCGCGATCAACAACCCCAACGCAACGCGCACCTGCGGTTGCGGCAACAGCTTCAGCTGATTCCGTTGCGGGCGAACACCGCCCGCACTTCTTTCGCATCGAAGATCGCATCGAGGCGGTCGGTCAGCACACCGTTTGCATCGGTGACGAACAACGCCGGTTCGTACGTCATGTTGTAACTCGTCACGGCCTGTGCGGGTGTCGTTGCCGTGCGATCGGTGTAGATCTCGGCGTGGACGAAGGTCACCGTGTCGCCGACCTTCTCGCGGACCTCCAAGATCGCATCGAGTGCCGGAGAACAGGTTCCGGTCTGGCAGTACGCGGGGGTGCCGAGCAGATAGGCCACCGGCTTGCCGAGGGACAACGCTTCGCCCAATGTGATGTCGTGCAGCGGACAGGCCGGCTCGCGCGTACAGATCGGGTCGACGTCACGCGGGTCGTCGGTCGTCGGTGTGTCGATTGCCGGTAGCGGATCGCCGATGAGAGGCACTCCGACTTCGCTGCGCTCGACGAGTTGGATCGAAGCGCCCGGCTGGTCGCTGCCGACAATGCTGACGAGGTACAAACCCGCCTTGTCGATCGTCACTTCGAGTGGCCAATACGGCTGGGGAACGTCGGTGACGTGCGAAGAAACGATCAATGGATCCTCGAGACCGATGCTGTTGCCGTCGATGTCGGTCACGACGAAGCTGAGGACGTCGGGAAAGGAAGTCGTCGAGTCGGCGGTGAGAACTCCGCTCGAGGTGGCCAGCGAAAAGGGAAGTCGGAGGCGACCGGGCACGAGTATGTCTCCCGGGAACCGCTTGACGAGGTTGATCCCCGTCAGATCGGCGGCACTTCCACCGCCACCACCGCCACCGCAGGCGGCGAGGATCTGGGGGGCAAAGAACGTCGCCGCGCCCGCGCCGAGGCCGCGCGCGAGAAATCGTCGTCGCGACAAGCCCGCCGCGCGGGAGACATTCGCCATGTCCGAACTATAAGGTTGCGCCATGGCAGCAAAGAAGACGACAACGAAGAAATCTGCGCCGAAGAAATCTGCGGCAAAGAAGACCGTGAAGAAAAAAGCCGTGTCGAAAAAGACGGGGTCCAAGAAACCGGCAACAAAGGCTGCTGCTCCGGTGGGTCCCTATACCCCCGTCGTGCGCGCCGGTGACTGGGTGATCGTGTCAGGTCAGTTGGGTCTGAAAGACGGCGTGATGCAAAAGGGTGTGTCCGCACAAACCGCACAGGCCGTCGTGAACCTGAAGGCGCGTCTCGCCGAGGCGGGTGTCACCATCAACGACGTGAAGAAGACGATGTGCTTCCTCACCGACATGGACACCTTCGCCACGTTCAACGAGGCGTACGTGGCCGGGTTCGGCAAGAGCCGTCCGGCACGCAGCACCATCGGTGTTGCGGCGCTTCCCATGGGCGGCCAGGTGGAAATCGAAGCCTGGGCGTACAAGCCGCTACGGTGACATCCATGCCGGGCGCAATCGTCATCGTTCTCGCTCTTCTCGCGTTCCCGATCATTGTCGGGTTGTCGACCGCGGCCATCGCGGCGGTACTCGGGCACCTCCTCTGGAAGGACGGCGAAGCCCGACACGCCGACAGCGAACTCCTCGACACCAACGTCTGACCGTGTCGCGCGCCGATCTGCTGGTGCGCAATGCGCTGCTCGTCGCAACCGTCGATGCACAGCGTCGTGAAATCCCCGGTGGTTGGGTTGCCGTCACGAACGGTTTCGTGTCGGCCATCGGCGCGGCAACCGACCCCACCCCCGACGCCGACACGGTGATCGATGCGACCGATTGTCTGGTGACGCCCGGTCTCGTCAACACCCACCACCACCTGTACCAGAACCTCACGCGCGCATATCCGCCGATGACTAATGCGGCGTTGTTCGGTTGGTTGAAGACGTTGTACCCGCTGTGGGCAGCCATCGACGAAGAGGCCGTGCACGTCAGTGCGTGGGTCGGTCTCGCCGAGCTCGCGTTGTCCGGTTGCACCACCTCGACCGACCACCTCTATCTCTACCCCCGCGGTGCGGGTGACCTGCTCGGTGCGGAAATTGCAGCCGCCCGCGACATCGGCGTGCGCTTCCATCCGACACGGGGCTCGATGTCGCTGTCGGAAAAGGACGGTGGCCTGCCGCCCGATCATGTCGTACAGGATGACGACACGATCCTTGCCCAGTCGGCCGAAGCAGTCGCCAAGTACCACGACAGATCACGTGGTGCGATGGTGCGTGTTGCACTCGCGCCGTGTTCGCCATTCAGCGTGACCGAAGATCTGATGCGTCGTTCGGCGGAATTGGCCGAGTTGCTCGACGTGCGTCTGCACACCCACTTTGCCGAAAACAGCGAAGATGATGACTTCTCGGTCGCCACGTTCGGCTGCCGACCCACCGAGTACCTCGAGCGCACGGGTTGGTGCACCGACCGCACGTGGGTTGCGCACTGCGTGATGCCGAACCACGACGAGGTGCAGCGTCTCGGTCGTGCGGGAATCGGTGCGGCGCACTGTCCCAGCAGCAATCTCATTCTTGCGTCGGGCATCGCGCCGGTGGTCGACCTCCGGGCGGCCGGCGTGCACGTCGGTCTCGGTGTCGACGGGTCGGCATCGGCCGACAGCGCGTCGTTGTGGCTCGAGGCGCGTCAGGCGATGCTGCTTGCGAAGTTGCGCAACGGCGCCGATGCGGGCACCGCTCGCATGGCCCTGGAATGTGCCACGGTCGGCGGTGCGGGTTGTCTCGGTCGCATCGGTGAGATCGGCGAACTCAGCGTCGGCGCCGTCGGCGACATCGCGGTGTGGTCGCTCACCGGGCCATCGTTCGCAGGTGCGGTTGCCGATCCCGTCGAAGCCTGGTTGCGCTGCGGCCCGGTTGCAGCGCGGGACACGATCGTGCACGGGCGTCCCGTGGTGCGCAACGGCGAACTCGTGAGCAATCGCGTCGACGAAATGTTGCGCCTGCACTCGACGATCTCGCGGCGCATCCAGAAGGTCGCCGATTGAACGCATTCCTCGTCAGTTTCGGCGTCATCTTCGTCGCCGAACTCGGCGACAAGAGCCAGTTGATGGCCTTGGCCTTTGCAACCCGTTACAAGCCGCTGCCCGTTCTCGTTGCGATCACGTTGGCAACGGGTGTCGTGCACCTCGCGTCGGTGGCGATCGGGGCCGTCGTCGGTGCCGCCCTGCCGACGCGGCCGATCAACGCACTTGCGGCCGTTGCGTTCGTCGCATTCGGGTTGTGGACGCTGCGCGGCGACGAATTGAGCGCCGAAGACGAGGAACGTGCCAAGAAGACGACACGCAACGTCATCGTCACCGTCGGCACCGTGTTCTTCCTGGCGGAACTGGGGGACAAGACGATGCTTGCGACCGTCACCCTCGCGACGCGCGAAGGAGTCGTGGGAACATGGCTCGGCTCGACGCTCGGCATGGTCGTCGCCGATGCGCTGGCGATCGTCGTCGGTCGTGCACTCGGGGCGCGCCTGCCCGAGCGTGGAATCAAGATCGGCGCGTCGGTCGCGTTCTTTGTCTTCGCCGCGCTGCTCGGCGTCGAGGCGTTGCGCGGCTGATCAGCCGTTCCAGCGCGACTGGCCGAAGCGGTAGCCGACGCTGCGCACCGTTTGGATCAGGTTGGCGTGCTCTTCGCCCAACTTCGCGCGCAGACGACGCACGTGAACGTCGACGGTGCGTGCACCGCCGTAGTACTCGTAGCCCCACACGCGTGAGAGCAACATCTCGCGCGTGAACACCTTGCCGGGGTTCTGCGCGAGGAACTTGAGGAGTTCGTATTCCATGAAGGTGAGGTCGAGGGAGTTGCCCTCGAACGTCGCCTGGTAGGTCTCGAGGTTCAACACGAGGCCGCCGTACTCGATCAGTTCGGCACGCGTGACCGCACCCTCGGAGTAGGTGAGGTGGCGCAGGCGCGCTTCGAGCTCGCGCGGGTGGAAGGGTGTGAGGCAGAAGTCGTCGAACGAGTCGTCGCGCATTTCCAACTGGCCGAGTTCGGCACCCGAAATGAGGAGAAGGATGGGTGACGGCATCGCATCGCGGCGACGCAACGCGCGACAAAAGGCCCACGCACCTTCGGGGTTCTGGTCGCAGGTCACGACGGCACCGGCCCAGCCGCCCGCAGGTTCGTGTTCGAGCGCCTCTTCGGGGGAGGCGACGGCCTTCCAGCGGTAGCCCGCAAGGTCGAGAGTTCGCGCGAGGTCGGCAGCCGGCGGGTCGGGCCAGACGACGAGGAAATCCGGCGATGCAGAGGGCATTGGTTAGAGCGACCTCAGGTAGCGGTTGATCTCGAACGGAGTGACTTGCGTCTTGTAACCGCGCCACTCGTTGCGCTTGTTGCGCAGGAACCATTCGAAGATGTGTTCGCCGAGCGCGTCGTGCACGAGTTCGGAACGCTCCATCAAATTGACTGCGTCGGCCAACGATTGCGGCAGTTGGCCGATACCCAACTTGGTGAGGGCGGTGTCGTCCATTTCGAACAGGTTTGCGTCGGCCTCGACGGGAAGCTCGTAGCCCTCGGCGATGCCCTTCATTCCCGCGGCGAGAAGCACGGAGAACGCGAGGTACGGGTTGGTTGCCGGGTCGGGTGAGCGGTACTCGATGCGCGTCGCGAGAGGGTTGCCCTTCTTTGGCACGGGCACACGGATGAGTCCACTGCGGTTGTTGCGCGCCCAGGAAATGTGCACCGGCGCCTCGAAACCCGGCACGAGCCGCTTGTAGCTGTTCACGGTTTGGTTGGTGACGGCGGTGATTTCCGCGGCGTGTCGCAGGAGTCCGGCCATGAACGACTTTGCCGTCGCGGAGAGGTTGTACGGGTCGTTCTCGTCGTAGAAGGCGTTGTCACTGCCGCGGAAGAGCGAGAGGTGCAGGTGCATGCCCGAGCCCTGCACGCCTTCGAGGGGCTTTGGCATGAAGGTCGCGTGCACGCCGTGTGTCGCCGCGACTTCCTTCACCGCAAGCCGGAAGGTCATCACGCTGTCGGCCATCGTCAATGCGTCGGTGTGGCGAAGGTCGATTTCGTGCTGGCTCGGCGCGTCCTCGTGGAAGCTGTACTCGACGGGGATACCCATCGTCTCGAGCGTGCGGATCGTTTCTTTGCGCAGCGACGTTGCCATGTCGGAAGTGGTGAGGTCGAAGAACCCTCCCTCGTCGAGGGGCTGGGGAATCTCGCCCGGCTTCGGCGGCGCAAAGTAGAAGTACTCGATGTCGGGGGCGACGTAGAACGAAAAGCCCTTCGCGACCGCGGCATCGAGGTTGCGGCGCAACACCTGACGCGGGTCGCCATCGAACGGAGTCGCGTCGAGGTTGTGGATGTTGCAAAAGACGCGCGCCTCGGTGCCCTTCGGGTCGGCCCACGGCAGCACCTCGAATGTGTTCGGGTCGGGAATGGCGAGAACGTCGGCTTCCTGCACGCGGCTGAAGCCCTCGATCGACGAACCGTCGAAGGTCATGCCATCGATGAGCGCGTTTTCGAGTTCCGCCGGGCTGATCGCAAAGGACTTCAGGTTTCCGAGGATGTCGGTGAACCACAACCGCACGAGGCGAACGCCGCGCTCCTCGACGGTACGAAGGACGTAGTCACGCTGTTGTTCCTGCTGTTCGAGCATCTCGCTCATCTCCCAAGTCTGCCGTTGTTCTTCTCGAATGCATCCGGCCGAAAAACGAACCGGGGGCCCGAAGGCCCCCGGAACTGAGTTTGTGGTTGGTCCGTTGGACGGCTGGTCAGGCGCCGCAGACCGTCTCGAGGATGAGACGGGTGACGACGTAGGGGTCGCAGTTGGCGTTCGGGCGGCGGTCCTCCGCGTAGCCCTTGCCGTCGCGTGCCACGGTCCACGGGATGCGGATCGAGGCGCCGCGGTGCGAGACGCCGTAGCTGAACTTGTTCCAGGGCGCAGTTTCGTGCTTGCCCGTGAGGCGGCTCTGGATGTCGTGGCCGTAGTTCTCGACGTGTTCCATGACGCGGGTGCCGATGGCCTCGCATGCGGCGGTGATCGCCTTCATGTCCTTGTCCTCGCGCATCGCCTTCGTGGAGAAGTTCGTGTGTGCGCCAGCGCCGTTCCAGTCACCCTTCTGGGGCTTGGCGGCGAGCGAGATCACGACGTCGTAGTCCTCGGCGATGCGGTGCAGCAACCAGCGCGCGACGGTGAGGTGGTCGGAGACGGTGATGGCATCGGCCGCACCGATCTGGAACTCCCACTGTCCGGGCATCACTTCGGCGTTCGTACCTTCGATGAGAAGGCCGGCTTCCATGCAGGCTTCGGTGTGCTCTTCGATGATCTGACGACCAACGACGCGGCCCGCGCCGACGCCGCAGTAGTACGGGCCCTGCGGAGCGGGCATGCCGCCACCTGCGGGGAAGCCGAACGGCGTTCCGTCGATGCGCATCATCGTGTATTCCTGCTCGATGCCGTAGATCATCTCGGCCGACTTGTACTTCTCGGCGGCTGCGACACACGCCGCACGCGTGTTCGTCGGGTGCGGTTCGCCGGTTTGGGCGAGGATGACTTCACAGAGAACGAGGATGTTCTTGCCACCGCGAATCGGGTCGGGGCACCAGAACACCGGCTTCAGACCACAGTCGGACTTGTCGCCCGTTGCCTGCTCGGTCGATGAACCGTCGAAGCCCCACATCGGAGGGGTCGTGACGTCGTCTTTCAGGATCTTGGTCTTCGAACGCAGCAGCGGCGTGGGCTCGGTGCCGTCGATCCAGATGTATTCCGCCTGATAGGGCACTTGGGGTCTCCTTCACAATGAGGGGTTCTGAACGATCCCCATCCTGCCGTGGGGCAGTTTCCCTTCCGTGTCCCGATTGTGAACGCTGTGTAAAGACGCGCACCGTTGGGCCCGTCGGTAGCCTCACGCCGTGGCGAAACTGCGCCTCGGCCTGGCCCAAATCAACCCCACGGTGGGAAATCTGGCGGACAACACCGCTGTGATTTCCCGTGCCTACGCCGAAGCCGCCGCAGCGGGCTGCGACGTCGTTGCATTTCCCGAGCTTGCCGTCACGGGCTACCCACCCGAGGATCTCGTGTTGAAGCCCGGATTCATCGCCGACAACCGCTCGGCGCTCGATGCGTTGGTCGCATCGACGGGTTCGACGACCCTCGTGGTTGGGTTCGTCGATCATGCCGAAATGTCGGTGAACGGCGTGACCGAGCGTCTGTTGTTCAATGCCGCGGTGGTCGCGCGCGACGGCAAGTTGCTCGGCATCTATCGCAAACAGTTGCTCCCGAACTACAGCGTGTTCGACGAAGAGCGCTATTTCGTTCCCGGTCCCGACGACCAGCCGATCTTCGATGTCGCCGGTCGAAGCATCGCGGTGTCGATCTGTGAAGACCTGTGGGCCGAGGGTCCGGTCGCACACCAAGCCGCGCAGGGTGCGCGCATCGTGATCAGCATCAACGGTTCTCCGTTCCATCGCGAAAAGCCCGAAGTGCGTCGCGATCTCGTGTCGGCACGCGCCCGTGCGAACGGCGTCGTGTTGGCGTACGTCAACCAGGTCGGCGGACAGGATGAATTGGTCTTCGACGGCGGGTCGCTCGTCGCCGATGCCCACGGCGCGGTGGTCGCGCAGAGTCCGTTCTTCGCGGACGATCTTCTGGTTGTCGACGTTTCCGATGATGGCACGGTCGACGCGGTGTCGGGTGGGGCGTCGGAGCCGACGCCTGACAACCTTGCGCAGGTGTACGACGCATTGGTGTTGGGAACGCGCGACTACGTCCGCAAGAACGGTTTCACCGACGTGGTGCTCGGTCTGTCGGGTGGAATCGACTCGGCTTTGGTCGCGGCGATCGCGGTCGACGCGTTGGGTGCAGAGCACGTGCACGGTGTGTCGATGCCGTCGCGCTATTCGAGCGAAGGCTCGCGAACAGACGCGGCGAAGCTTGCCGCAAATCTCGGTGTCGACCTGCAGACGATCGAGATCGAGCCCGCCTTTGCCGCTTACCTCGACATGCTCGAGGCATCTTTTGCGGGCAAGCCCGCCGACCTGACCGAAGAGAACCTGCAGAGCCGTGTGCGCGGCACGGTGGTGATGGCGCTGTCGAACAAGCACGGTTGGATGGTGTTGACCACGGGAAACAAGAGCGAGATGGCCGTTGGTTACTTCACGCTCTACGGAGACTCCGTTGGTGGCTACGCGGTCATCAAGGACGTGTTCAAACTGACGGTGTACGAACTGTGTCACCATGTGAACCACCGCGCGGGTCGCGAGATCATTCCGCATGCGATCATCGAAAAGCCACCATCGGCCGAGTTGCGGCCCGACCAGCGCGACGACCAGTCTCTGCCTCCCTACGAGGTTCTCGACACGATTCTCGAGATGTACGTCGAAGATGACATGACTGCGGGTGACATCATCGCGCTGGGGCACGACGAGGCGTTGGTGCGCCGCATCGCACGGCTGGTCGACCTCAACGAATACAAGCGGCGTCAGTGTGCACCGGGCGTTCGCATCACCACGAAGGCGTTCGGCAAGGACCGGCGTTTGCCGATCACGAACGCCTACCGCGGCTGACGCGCGAGTGTCCGACCTTCGAGTGACTCAAGATCAACAGTGCCGTCGCGGTTGCGAACAGGGCCGAACCGATGGCGGCCGGCTCGACACCGTGATCGTCGTAGAGGCGAGTGGCGCCGATCGACACTGCGGCACGACCGAGGGTGCCCGCGCCGAGCAACAAACCCATGCCGCGGCCGCGCCGCCCGGGCACCAACTGCGTGCCGATGGGGAGAAGGCTGACGATTGCAAACTCGAAGCCGAGGATGACGAGCACGAGGCCGATGAGCGCCGGCACCAAGCGGTCGCCGAGACCGGCGATCACCAGTGCAGCGGGAACCATGAGGGCGGCGCCGAGGGCGACGCTGCGTTGCTTGCCCCACACGTCGGTGAATCTTGCGCTCGACGTGGATGAGAGCAGTTCCGCGAGGCCGAGCGAGAAACCCATCGCGGCGAGGCCGGCCTCGGTGAAGCCGAACGTGTCCTCGAGGAACGGACCGAAAGTGACGAAGATGCACTGGATCGCACCCATCAACGTGAAGCACGACGCGATGGCGAGCCAACTTCCCGGCAACAAGACACCGTGTTCGCCGTTCGTCGGCTCGTCGTGATGGTGAGCGACGTCGTCGTTGATGGGCAGGCGATTGCTCACCATCCACGCCAGCAACAAAACACCCATCGCACTGACCGCGTAGGCCCATCGCCAGTTCGTGACCGACGTGATGAGGCCGAGGGAACTGACGCCGACGAGCATGCCGAGAGCCCACGAGATTTCGGTGAAGCCAACGACGGCACTGCGTTTGTTCCACGGCACGTGATCGGCGATCCACGCACTGAGCGCGACGTCGAAGCCGACCTTCGCCGCACCGAGAATGATGATGGCAATGGTGAAGATGGCGAGGTTCGGCGCCGCACCGGCGATGATCGCACCGAGGCCGACTCCCACGAGTGAGACGCGCATCGCCTGACGCCTCGTCATCGCGTCGACGCGCTGTCCGATGAAGGGCGAGGCGAGTCCGGTGAGCTCGGAGACGGTGAGCGCAATGCCCATCTGCGAAATCGACATGTCGAAGCCGCGGGCGATCGTGGCGAGAAACGGCGGTGCGAAGCGGTACGAGGCATTCGCCGTCGTGCGCGCGATCGTGAGCAGCACGACGTGGTTGCGCACAACGGGCGAGAACGATTCGTCGAAGCGCCTCATTGTCAGAGCGTGTTGCTGATCGTTGCGTTGCGGAGAACGTTGACCGATTCCTCGACGTTGACCGTGCCGTCGGTCGTGACGGTGAACCAGCAGCCCTCGAGATTGCGGTGATTGCGCTGGTCGGGATAGCCGAGAACCCTGCGCATGACGCGGATGACGCCACTGTGGGTGACGAGCAGCCCCGTTGGTCGGCTCGCCGCGCCGGTCGATTGAGAGGCATCGGTTGATTCGGTGGCGAGTCTGACGAGGGCGTTGCGTACGCGTTCGAACACCGACTCGTCGGCTTCGTAGCCCGGTGGACGCATGTCGTTGTCGAGGAATCCGGGAAACTGTCTTTCGATGTCGCGTCGCGTGAGGCCCTGCCATGGACCGACGTCGACCTCACGCAGTTCGGTCAGCGCGGGCAGGCGCGGGATCGACAACTCGCGGGCGATGATGACGGCGGTGTCGAAGGCTCGGGACAGGTCACTCGATGTCACCCAGTCGAAGCCCTTCAGTTTGCGCGCCGCGGACTGCGCCTGCCGCCGACCTTCGGGGGTGAGAGGGGAATCGGCATGGCCCTGCATCCGGCCCACCGAGTTCCATTCGGACTGACCGTGACGCACGAGAAGAAACCGGGCGACCGTCACGTCATGCAGGTTATGCCGTATCACTTCCCGTACGGGTCGTTCCGTTCCCCGTGGGGTTGGCAATACCCTTGGCAAACGTGACGACATTGAGACTTTTTGCCGCGGCCCGCGAAGCCGCCGGGCGGGGTTCCGATGCGATCGATGCCGCCACGGTCGGTGACTTGCTCGACGAAGCGTGCAGCCGTTACGGCGAGGCATTCGCCGCGGTGCTCGCAACCTCCCGGGTGTGGCGCAACGGAGAAGAGACCGATCGCGACGCGCCCGTGGGCCCGAGCGACGAGGTCGCCGTCCTCCCTCCGGTTTCCGGCGGGTTCTAGAGTACGAACATCGCCGCTTCACACGACTCTGCATCCGGCCCGAACGTCGATCCGTCGTCGCTGTCGCTTCCTGAACTTCGCGCCCTGCGCACCAAGTTGCAGGAAGAAGAAGATGCGGTTTCGTTCGTGCGCCGCATCGCACAGGGTCGGCTCGACATCGTGCGCGAGGAACGTGCCCGCCGCGGTGCGGGGTCACACGCGAGTGCCGCACCCGATGAACTCGCCGCGGTTTTCGGCCAGCAACAGGGCGCCGGTTCTGCACGACCGCCACGCGACACCACGGTGAGCGCGGATCACCCACGGGTGGTCGAACTTGCCGACATCTGCGACCGCTTGCACTTCGCCGACTTTGCCGACCTCGACGATGGTGAACTGGGCTCTCTCGAGGCCGCACTCGCCGCATTCGAAAGCGATCGTTCGACCGAACGCAAGGCCCTCTTCGGCCGCATCGATGCACTGAGCCGCGAACTCATCGAGCGCTACAAGAGCGGTGGCGCAACGGTCGACAGCCTGCTCGACTGACCAACTTCCAACGACATGCGTGAAATACCCGACGAATCGGGTATTTCGCCGAAGTAGCCATTCCGTCAATTCGTCACTAGACAGACGGGGTGGACAAGCGTCTCGTCGACCTCGGTGACTTCATTCGGCAGCGCCGTGAAGCCGCGCAGCAGTCGATACGCGATCTCTCCCGACTCGCCGGCGTGTCGAATCCGTACCTGTCGCAGATCGAGCGCGGTCTGCGGAAGCCATCCGCCGAAATTCTCCAGCAGATCGCGCGTGCACTGCACGTCTCGGCTGAAACGCTGTACGTCCGCGCGGGCATCCTCGACGGCGACAGTTCCCGCGCACCTGCGGCGACGCCGTCGGTCGAAGAAGCCGTTCTCGCCGATCCGCTGCTGTCGACCGAGCAGAAGAACTCTCTTCTCAGCGTCTACCGCACCTACGTGAACCCGGTGGCGGGCTGACATGAAACGCGTCTCGATTCTCTCGATGCACACATCGCCTTTGGCCCAGCCGGGTGTCGGTGACGGGGGCGGGATGAACGTTTACGTGCGCGAACTCGTCTCGGCGCTCGCCCATGCGGGCCTCGACTGCACCACCTATACGCGCGCCTGGCGACCCGACCTGCCACAGGTGGTCAACGTCGAGCCGAACCACCGCGTCGTTCACATCGAAGCCGGTGATTTCGACCTGCCGAAGAACGACCTCGTGTCCGTCGTCGACGCCTTTGCCGACGGCGTGCGCGACCACATCGCGGCAACCGGCGGGACCGACGTGTTGCACGGCAACTACTGGCTGTCGGGCATCGCGGGTCATCGACTCAAGCACGAACTCGACCTGCCTCTCGTGATGACCTTCCACACCTTTGCGCGGGTGAAGGCCCAGGGTGGCGACCCCGAACCCGTCTCGCGGGAGAACGCAGAGGCATCGATCATCGGGTGCACCGACGCGATCTGTGTGTCGTGCACCGAAGAAGAACGGCAGTTCAGGTCGCTCTACGGCACACCGCCGGGCACGATCGAAATCGTCGCACCGGGTGTCGAGCACGCGTTCTTCGCACCGGGTGAAAAGCGTGGGGCCCGCCACGCCCTGCGTCTTCCGAACGACGTCCCCGTGATGCTGTTCGTCGGGCGCATCCAGCCGTTGAAGGGCCTCGACGTCGCCGTCGAAACCCTTGCGCGTCTCGCCGACCGACGCGCGCGCCTCGTCGTCGTTGGTGGGGCCAGCGGCAACGAGGGCGAAACCGAGGTCGTGCGCATCAGGTCGCTGATCGAATCACTCGGAGTGACGGATCGCGTCGACTTCGTCGCGCCGCAGGCGCACCACATTCTCTCCACTTACTACAGGGCGGCCGACGTCGTCATCGTGCCGTCGCGCAGCGAAAGCTTCGGTCTCGTCGCGCTGGAAGCCGCGGCGTGTGGTGTTCCCGTCGTGGCCAGCGGTGTCGGCGGCCTCATCACCATCGTCGACGATGGTGTGACCGGTCACCTCGTTGCCGACCGCAGCCCCGACGTTTTTGCGAGCCACGTCGACCGCATCCTCGCCAACCCGATCGACGCCGCGGCGATGGGCGCACGGGCCGCAGAGAAGGCTCGTCGCTACACGTGGAGTTTCGCCGCAGCACGTCTGCGCCGCGCGTACTCCGACGTGACATCGCGCGACCGAGTCGTTTGCCGGTAGTCATGAGTGAAATCTGGGCCGACACCGATCGGGGCATTCTCGCCCGACAGATCGACGAGTGGCTGGCGACGTACAAGGAGAACAACTCCCTGTGCCTGGCCGTCGGGCGCGACCCCGACGACGACATGCACTGGTTCGTGCGCATGAAAGGCGAGGAGAAGGAGTTCACCACCGTGTGGCTCACCCTCGGCCAACGAACGCTGCAGTACGAGACCTACGTGATGCCGGCTCCCGAGGAGAACGCTGCCGAGGTGTACGAGCAGGCGTTGCGGCGCAGCAACAAGATGGTGGGCGCCGCTTTTTCGATCGGCATCGAAGACGCTCTCTTCCTGCGCGGTGAACTGCTGCTGTCGGGCGTCAGCGAACCCGAACTCGACCGCGTGCTCGGCACGCTGTACGCCACGGTCGAACGACACTTCCCGGTCCTCATCCGCATCGGGTTCGCCAGCCGTTTTGCCGTGTAGTTCAGCCGTTCGGAACTAGCCTGCGCACATGGTCAACGGGGGCATCTCGATCATCGGCGGAGGAAACATGGGCGGCGCACTCGCGCGCGGTCTCGTCGCCGGTGGGCTTGCCGCGGCGGATCTCACGATCGTCGAAGTCGATGAGGCCAAGCGCGCGACCTTGAGTGCGCAGTTCTCCGGATCGGCGATCGTGGGCGAGGTCGTCGCCTGCACGAACGCGGTCATCGCCGTGAAACCGGCCGATGCAGTGACCGCAACCCGCGCCGCCGTCGCCGCCGGTGCAACAACGGTGCTGTCGATCGCCGCGGGCGTGACACTCGCAAAACTGACGGCTGCCGCAGGGCCGGGCGTCGCGGTCATCCGCGCGATGCCGAACACCCCGGCACTGGTGGGCGAGGGGGCCTCGGGTTTCTCCCTCGGCGCCGGGTGCGGCGCGGCGGCCGAGGCATTCGCGGCACAGGTCCTGGGCAGTGTGGGCCTCGCGGTGCGCGTCGACGAGGCGCTTCTCGATGCGGTCACCGGGTTGACCGGGTCGGGGCCGGCATACCTCTTCTATGTGGCCGAGGCGCTGATTGCCGCCGGGGTCGCCGAGGGCCTGCCCGCCGAGACGGCCGAGGCCTTGGTGCGGCAACTCTTCCTCGGCGCAGGAACGCTGCTCGCCGAAAGTTCGGACTCACCGACGCGTCTGCGCGAGAACGTGACGTCGCCGAACGGCACAACGGCCGCCGGTCTTGCGGCGTTGGCGGCGGCGGGTGGCCGCGAAGCGTTCGTTGCCGCGGTCCGCGCGGCGACGGCACGCAGCGTCGAACTCGGTGCGTGACGCCGACCGAATGAACCCGACGAATTAAGCAGTAAAAATTCGCCGCGTCGACGCCTTGTGCAACTTTGCACGAGTCCGAAACTTTTTTGTGAAAAAGCGCCGTGACGCTTTTCTCACCCCCAGTCGAGGTCGTATGGTTTGGGACAGATCACCGACCGGTTCGCCGGTCGGGAGTCGCGCCCGAAAGGGCCGCGCCGAGGGGTCGGTGTCATCGGGGGGTTGACACCGGCCCCTTCGTTTTCTCCCGGTTCGATTTTCTGCACGGAGAAAATTTCGTTCGGTCACACGACACACTTGGTGCGTGAGCACTCATTCGTCCTTCGATCACGTTGCATTGCTCACCGACTACGGCCTCGACGATGAATTCGTCGGTGTGATGAAGTCGGTCATCACCGACATCGCACCGCACGCGCGCATCACCGACATCGGCCACAACGTTCGTGCGTACGACGTTCGCGCGGGTTCACTCATGTTGGCGCGTGCAATTCAGTACGTACCGCGCGGTGTCGTCGTTGCAGTCGTCGACCCCGGTGTCGCGACGAAGCGGCGCATGATCGCGCTCGAAGTTGCCGCCGGCGAGGGTGTATTGGTCGGGCCGGACAACGGTCTTCTCGTTCCGGCAGCTGCGATGGTCGGTGGAGTCGATCGCGCGGTTGTGTTGTCGAACACCGAACTGCACCTGCCGGCACCGGGTGCGACATTTGCGGGACGTGACATCTTCGCCCCCGTGGCGGCCCATCTCTGCAACGGTGTCGCCTTCGAGGAACTCGGTGACATCGTCGACCCCGACATTCTCATGCCGGGTCTCGTCGGTCTTCCGCAGGTCGGTGACGACGCAATCCTCACCGAAGTGACGTGGGTCGACGTCTACGGCAACTGTCAGCTGAACGTCGGTCCCGAAGACGTGGCGACCTTGGCCGGCGCGTCACGTCGACTCACGGTCGTCGTCGAGGGCACAGAGCGCAGTGCCGCCGTGGTGACGGCCTTCGACGACATCCCCGACGGTGCGCTCGGGCTCGTCGTCGATTCCTACGGGATGCTCGCGCTCGCGAAGCGTCAGGATTCGGCCGCCCGAGACATTGGTCTGGCGAGCGGTGACCAGGTCGAGTTGCGCGCCGCACGATCGGGCGAAAACGGCGCGACGACGCGGGTTTCGCTCGGAAGAATCGCACCCGACGGCCCGCGCCAGTAGTTTGGCAACGTGAGGCCGGCCACCACCCTGACGATCGCGTTGCTGATCGGGGTCATCCTTGTGGCGGGCATCGTTCAGTTGTTGATGCTCTGACGAGCCTCGGGGGAAGAATGCCGACAAGCGAGACCGTTCCCGACAATTTGGCGGGCATCATCGTCGGCCATGCCGCCGAAAAGGTGGCGATCATCAGCCGGGGACGGCCGACGACCTACGGCGAACTGGTCGGTCAGGTGCGCCGGTTCCGGGGCGGTTTGCAGGGAATCGGTGTCACTCGGGGCGACCGCGTCGCGATCATGGCGGCGAACGGCCGTCACTTCGCCGTTGCGTATCTTGCGGTCGTCGGAATGGGTGCCGTGGCCGTGCCGTTGAACGCCACGGCCACACCGACCGAACTCGAGCGCGAGATCAACGAAGTAGGAGCCAAAGCCGTCGTCGTCGGGCCGTCGGCGGCGCCGTCGTGGGCGAGGATCTCCGGAACGGCGGTGCCGACGGTCGAGCACGTGCTCACCGCGGACAAGGTCGACGACATGCTGCGAACCGGTGCCGAGGCACCGGAAGCACACGTTCATCCCGACGATCTCGCCGTCCTCATCTTCACCAGTGGGACCGCAGGCGCGCCGCGTGCCGCGATGCTGTCGCACGCAAACCTGTTGTCGAACATTCGCAGCACGATCGCGGCGACACCGATGCATGCCGACGACCTGTCGTTCGGTGTGCTGCCGATGTTCCACATCTTCGGTTTGAACGTGATGTTCGGGTGCGTCATGGCGACGGGTGGAACCATCGTGCTCGTCGAGCGATTCGACCCGGCAAGCGCACTCGAGACGATCGTCGATCGAGGGGTCACGGTCATGGCCGGTGCACCGGCGATGTGGGCCGCCCTTGCACAGATGCCGGGTGTCGATCGCGTGTCCATGTCGACGGTGCGACTCGCCGTCACCGGCGCAGCAAAGATGCCCGAGGACATGGCGTCGTTGCTGGAATCAAAGAGCGGGATCGTTCTCGCCGAGGGCTACGGCCTCACCGAGGCTTCGCCAGTCGTCACGACGGCGCGCATCGTCGACGGTGCGGTCAGTTCGCCGCGTGGATCGATCGGTGTACCGGTCGGAGGCGTCACGATCCGCATCGTCGACGAAGCGGGAGACGACGCGTTGCCCGGTGACGAAGGCGAGATCTGGGTGAAGGGGCCGAACGTGTTCGGTGGCTACTGGCACGACGACGAGGCGACCTCGCGCGTGCTCACACCCGATGGATGGTTGCGAACCGGCGACATCGCCGTTGCCGACGACGACGGAAATCTGTTCATCGTCGACCGTGCGAAAGACCTGATCATCGTGTCCGGTTTCAACGTCTATCCCGCCGAGGTCGAGGCCGTCGTCGCCGAACATCCGGGGGTCAGGGCGTGCGCCGTCGTGGGTGTGGCCCATCCACACACCGGTGAGGCCGTCAAGGTGTTCGTCGTCGCGGCTCCGGGCGTGCACCTCGACGAAGAGTCGATCATCGAGCACTCGCGCAAGAAACTGTCGCGGTACAAGTGCCCGACGAAGGTGCAGTTCGTCGACGAACTGCCGCTCAATGTGACGGGGAAAGTGCTGCGGCGAGCGCTGCGCTGACACGTGGTCGGGTGCCGACCGCATTCGACGCAACCATGAATCCGGCGAACAAGACCACGACGCCGACTGCAAGCGTCACGGCAAACGCTTTGTCCTTGCCGAGGCGACCCGCGAGCGTGCCGCTGGCCGAGAGGATGACGGCGCCGGCCGCGATGAGCACGTTGCCGATGGCGAGCATGCGGGGGCTCGTGGCGGCCCGGCGTGCGGAGCTGGTCGCAGCGGGGACGCGGCCTCGTGCGACTCGCGCAGCCGACCACAGTGCGCCGGCGATGATGACCACTGCCGGTACCCCCGAGCCGACTGCTGCAAGTACGCGGGGAGTCGTGCCGAACAGTTCCTTCGCGGTGGGGAATGCGTCAGGGTCGATGGGTGCCTTCATCGGGGCCATGGCGACGACCCCGGTCGCATAGCCGGACAGAACGAGAAGGACGGTGCGAGTGGCATCGCCGATCCGGCGACCAAAGAGGAGGTAAACGGTGCCGAGCGCGAGCCATGCAACGTTGAGAACGGCGCCGGCGAGGAAAAAGACGCGGAACGTGGCCGAGCTCCATCCGCGACTCTCGGCCCACCACAGAGCGCCGGCACCAACGACGAACAGGGCCATCGCCACCGACCACGCGAGGTCATGGGGGTTACGTCGGCGGAACCAGCGATCGAGGGTGAGGAGACAAAAGGCACTCGCCACGAGACACGCGCTCGCGGCGAGCGCCGTGGCAAGGGCGTCGGCTTGCGTCATGTGTCGCAGGTTATAGGTCGAACCTTGACGAGGACTTTCTGGTTGGGGGCGGAACGGCATAACGTGAGCGCCGTGTCGGATTCCCCCCGCCGTCGCATTCCTGAAGCCGCGCTGTCGCGCCTGCCTCTCTATCTGCGCGTCCTTGGTGAACTTTCGAACGAGACGGTCAATCAGGTCTCGAGTGAACAGTTGGCCGAACTGACCGGCATGAACGCCGCGAAGGTCCGCAAGGACCTGTCGTACCTGGGCAGTTACGGCACGCGCGGTGTCGGCTACGACGTCAATTTTCTGACGTACCAGATCCAGCGCGAACTCGGACTCAACCACGACTGGCCGCTCGTGATCGTCGGAGCCGGCAACCTCGGTCAGGCACTCGCCAACTACGGCGGATTCACCGAACGTGGGTTCTCGATCGCAGGCGTCTTCGACACCGACGAATCAAAGGTCGGCGGCGTCGTCGGCGGCGTGCGTGTGCGTCACCTCGACGACCTGTCGCAGGTGGTTCAATCGAAGAACGTCAGCATCGGCGTTCTCGCCACCCCGGGTGAGGCGGCCCAGGAAGCCGCAAACCGACTCGTGCGCGCCGGGGTGGGCTCGATCCTGAACTTCGCCCCGGTCGTTCTCTCAGTGCCCCGCGGGGTGTCCGTGCGGAAGGTCGATTTGGCCGGGGAACTGCAGATTCTCAGCTATTACGAGCAGCGTCGGGCTGCAAATGCCGTGGCCCGCGAGGCCGCCGGTGCCCCCGCGCGGGGCGTCAGCGCATAGCGTGGGGTTGCTATGTCGGTAGTGGTCATCGGTGTGAACCACCGGACGAGCCCCCTGCGGGTTCTCGAGCGCGTGGCGGTCGGCGCCGACGCGATGCCGAAGGCACTCCACGCACTTTCATCGAAGGACAACATCCGCGAGGCGGTGGTTCTTTCCACCTGCAACCGGACCGAGGTGTACGCGGTCACCGAGAAGTTCCACGCCGCCTACGACGACATCGCCGAGTTCTTCTGCGAACTCGGCGGCCTGCGCAGCGACGAACTGCACCAGCACCTCTACAGCCAGCACGACGACGCAGCGGTACGGCACCTCTTCGAAGTCGCATGCGGGCTCGACTCCGCGGTCATCGGCGAGAACGAGATTCTCGGCCAGGTCCGCGACGCATGGTCGCTCGCCCAGGCGTCGGGTGCGGCACGCACGACCCTCAACCTCTTGTTCCGTCACGCGCTGGAAACCGGCAAGCGGGCACGCAGCGAGACCGGGATCTCGCGTTCGACCACTTCAATCTCGTTCGCGGCCGTCGAGATGGCACGAGAACTCCTCGGAACGCTGGCGTACCGCAAGGTGCTCATCGTCGGTGCGGGCACGATGGGTGAGGGCGTCGCCGTGGCGCTTGCGATGAACTCCACCACCGAAGTGACGGTCATCAACCGCACCGAGTCACGTGGTCGCGACCTCGCGGAACGACTCGGCGCGTCGATGCGGCCGATGTCGGAGTTGCGCGATGCGCTCCTCGACACCGACGTCGTGGTCACGTGTGTCGGGTCCGGTTCATTCATTCTCGACCGTGATCTCGTCGAGCCGATCATGTCGGGTCGCTCGGGCCGCACGCTGTTCATCGTCGACATCGCCGTGCCCCGCGACGTCGAAGAGACCGTCGGCGCGATCACCGGAGTCGAACTGCGCAACCTCGATGACCTTCGCGACTGGGTGAAGTCGGGCGTCGAGACCCGCGAGGGCGAGGCCTCGAAGGTCTCGGCGATCGTTGCCGAGGAAGCCGAGCGCTACGGCCTCGATGCCACGGCCCGTCAGGCCGCACCACTCATCGCCGCGATGCACGCCGCCGCCGAGCAGGTGCGCATCGCGGAAGTCGAACGCCACGCAAGGCGCCTCGCCGAACTGTCACCCGAGCAGGCCGAAGCCGTCGAAGCCTTGACGCGCGGAATCACCGCGAAGTTGTTGCACGAACCGTCCGTGCGCCTGAAGGAGAGTGCGGGCACCCCACAGGGTGAACGTCTGGCCGACGCACTGCGCGACCTTTTCGACCTGCACTGACCCGATGACCGCATCACGGGGCGACGGCGAGACGATTCGCGTCGCGACACGTCCGAGTCCCCAGGCGCGAACGCAGGCCCAGGCGGTTGCAGACGCGATCAGTACCGCGACGTCGCGTCGATGCGAACTCGTTTTCGTGGAAAGCACCGGTGACGTGCGCGCCGAGGTTCCGTTGCACCTGATGGCCGGCCAGGGAATCTTCGTGAAAGAGGTGCAGCGTGCGGTGCTCGACGGCCGCGCCGACGTCGCGGTGCACTCCGCAAAGGATCTTCCGACCGAAGGGGACCCGGGCCTCGTCGTTGGGGCATGGTGCGCACGCCGCGACCCACGCGACGTACTCGTCGGTGCGCGGCTGGCCGAACTTGCCGATGGTGCAACCGTTGCAACCGGTTCGGCGCGGCGACGCGCCCAACTGCGTGCGGTGCGCCCCGATCTTTCCTTCGCCGAACTGCGCGGGAACATCGGCACCCGTCTCGAGCGCATCCCCGAACGTGGTGCGATCGTCATGGCCGCCGCAGCCCTGGAGATTCTCGGTCTGACCGACCGCATCGCCGAACCACTCGACCCGACTGTCTTCGTGCCGATGGTCGGCCAGGGCTGTGTCGCAGTCGAGCACCGGTTCGGTGACGGCGCGGTGCGTGAGGCGCTGGCGGCGATCGACGATGCGACAACGCGCCGGGCGGTCGAAACGGAGCGCGCGTTCCTCGCGGTCCTCGGCAGCGGGTGTTCCCTGCCGGTGGGTGCGCACGTCGATGCGTCGGGCACCATCACGACGTTTCTCGCCGAGGCCGACGCACCGAAGGCGCGCTCCGTCGTGATGCAGGCCGATGTGACCGACCCCGACACGGCGCGACTCGTTGCTGCCGAGTTGGCACGGGTGTCGCGTCGCGAACTCGCCGGGAGGTGACGATGGAAATCGGCGAACGTGACGGCGTGCTGGCCGGTCGACGAGTCGTCATCACCCGCCCGCGGCACCAGCAGGACGAACTGGCAGGTGCTCTCTCCGCGGCAGGTGCCGAGGTCGTGCGCCTGTCACTCATCGACATCGTCGAGGTTCGCGGAGGTGTCGAAGACCTGCGTCGTGAACTGGCCGACGCTGACGCGGTTGCCTGGCTCGTCGTGTCGTCACCGAACGGCGCGCGTGTCGTGGCTGCACTGCACGAAGAAGGCTGTGCCATGCCTCCCGTCGCGGCGATCGGCGAATCGACGGCACGAGTGATCGGCCACGCCGTCGACCTCGTGTCGCGACGCGCCAACGCAGCTTCGCTCGTCGAGGAGTTCCCGACGGGGGAGGGTCGAGTCGTCGTGGTGCAGGGCGCGCGCGCCGATACGACGTTGGTCGAAGGTCTCACCGCCAAGGGATGGCGGGTCACGCGTTGCGACGTTTATGAAACGATCGACACCGAGCCCTCCGACGACGACCTCGCACGCGCGGCATCGGCCGATGCGATCGTGTTCGCGTCGGGGAGTGCAGCCGAGAACTGGTCACGTCTGGTTGGTGCCGGCTTTGCGGGTGTGGTCGTCGTCATCGGACCGGTCACGAAGACCGCGGCCGAGTCGGTCGGCCTCCGCGTCGATGCAATGGCCGCGGAGCCGTCGGTCGAAGGGCTCGTCTCGGTACTTGCTTCGACCCTCAGCCCGTAGCATTGGGGCGTGTTTCCCGTTTCGCGCCCCCGTCGCCTGCGCACATCCGCGGCAATGCGCGAACTCGTCGCCGAAACTCGACTCTCGGTCAACGACGTCGTGGCTCCGCTCTTCGTACGTGAAGGCGTCGATCGACCCCAGCCCATCTCTTCGCTGCCCGGTGTCGTCCAGCACTCACTCGCCTCGCTCGAGACCGAGATTGCCGATCTGATCGACCTCGGCGTGCGCGGTGTCGTTCTCTTCGGCGTGCCGTTGTCGAAAGACCCGGTCGGTTCGGGAGCATTCGACCCGAACGGCATCGTGCAGGTGGCATTGCGTCGCCTGCGCGAACGCTTCGACGACCGCATCGTCTTGATGGCCGACCTGTGTGTCGACGAGTACACCTCACACGGTCACTGCGGCATCGTCGACGACAAGGGGCACGTCGACAACGACGCAACTCTCGAGGTCTACGTGAAGGCCGCGTTGGCGCAGGCCACCGCCGGTGCGCACGTCGTTGCCCCGAGCGGCATGATGGACGGCCAGGTCGCCGCAATCCGCGCAGGTCTCGACGGCGGGGGATTCAACGACATTGCGATCATGGGCTATTCGGCCAAGTACGCGTCCGCGCTGTACGGCCCCTTCCGCGATGCCGTCGACGTGCAGATCTCGGGCGGGGGAAACCGCAAGGGTTATCAGCAGGACTGGCGCAACGCCCGTGAAGCACTCACGGAAGTCGCCGCCGACATCGAACAAGGTGCGGACATCGTGATGGTGAAGCCTGCGCTCGCCTATCTCGACGTCATCGCCGCCGTTCGCGCGATGACCACCCTGCCCCTCGCCGCCTACCACGTGAGCGGGGAGTATTCGATGCTGAAAGCCGCCGCAGCGAACGGTTGGATCGACCACGACACGGTGGCGCTCGAACACCTGACCGCCATCAAGCGTGCGGGTGCCGATTTCATCCTCACCTACCTCGCTCGTTGGTTCGCCGAGTCACACCGGTAGCGCAGGTACAAGGAGCACCAACATGGCGGCCACGCCGATTCCGTATTGTGACGAGACTGCCTGTCGCGCCGCTGGCTGTGTGCCGACGCTGTGCACTGGTGCCGGCGTTCGTTCGAACGCCACGCTGTACGAACGTTCCGCTCGTGCGATCCCCGGGGGAGTGAACAGTTCGATCCGCGCATTCAAGGCCGTCGGTGGTAGTCCGTTCATCGTCGCGCGCGCCGAGGGTGCGCATGTATGGGACGTCGAGGGCAACCGGTACGTGGATCTGGTGCAGAGCTACGGCGCGGTCATTCTCGGTCATGCTCACCCGGCCGTCACCGCTGCACTGCGTGCGGCGGCGCCGGATGGCACGTCGTACGGTGCTCCGACACCGCGCGAGATGAAGCTCGCCGAGGCGATCTCGTCACGAGTCGCAAGTTGTGAACAGGTGCGATTGATGAACAGCGGTACCGAAGCGACGAGTACCGCGGTGCGACTCGCACGCGGTGCGACGGGTCGCAAGCGCGTCGTCATCTTCGACGGCAACTTTCACGGCGCCACGGATGCGTTGTTGGCCGCGGGTGGCAGTGGTGTGGCAACGCTCGGATTGCCCGGAACGGCGGGGGTACCCGACGAGGCGGTTGCGAACACGATCGTCGCTCCCTACAACGTGGTGCCGACGCTCGACGATCGCGTAGCCGCAGTGATCGTCGAACCGGTGGCCGCGAACATGGGCGTCGTCGCACCGTCGGCGAGCTTTCTCCAGGGTCTGCGTCGTGAGTGCGACCGAGTCGGCGCGCTTCTCGTGTTCGACGAGGTGATCACAGGGTTTCGTCTCGGGCCCGGTGGCGCGCAGGAAAAGTACGACGTACGTCCCGACCTCACTTGCTTCGGCAAGGTCATCGGCGGCGGTCTGCCGATTGGGGCTGTCGGCGGTCGGCGGGATCTCATGGCGACGCTGTCTCCGATCGGCAAGGTGTTCCACGCCGGCACGCTCGCAGGAAACCCCATGGCGACAGCGGCCGGTCTTGCGGCACTGAACGAGCTGACCGACGACGTGTACATGGAACTCGCCGCACGCGCCCGACGTTTGTCGTCGATGATGCGCGACGCATGTGCCGCAGTCGGCGTGCCCGCGCAGTTTCCCGTCGTCGGCACCCTCGTCGGAATGTTCGTGGGAGATGCCGCTCGCGGTGCGTTGCCCGTCAACTTCGACGAGGCAAAGAAGACCGACGAGGCGTTGTACGCGAAGTTGTTCCACGCCATGTTGGCTGAGGGCGTCGCGCTCGCCCCGGGTGCGTACGAAGCCTTGTTCGTAGGCCTCGGCCACAACGACAACGTTCTCGGCGATCTTGCCGAACGCGTGCATCGCGCCGCCGTTCGACTCGGGGCGTAACGAATGCGTCAGGTGTTGACGCGAAGGTTCGCGTTGGCGATCGGTGTCCCCTTCGTTGTCGCGTTGTGTTGGTGGTTCATCGCACTGCGCTCGACCGGCGAATCTGCTGCACCGCGTCGACCGCACTTCGTGTCGTACACGGCATCGGTTGTCACCGTGCAGGCCGACCCGAACTGGGCGGTGAAGGACGGTCTCACCACGGGCACCGCGCGTCTTGCTCTCGACGACGGACGCACGCTCTACGTTGCGGAAGCGACACTCGGCGAGATTCTCTGCACCGACTTCTCCACTCCGCATGCGTGCGTTCTGCTTGCCGAGATGCTGGGTGACGCGCCGATCTGGTTTGCTCTCACTCCGGCCACGGGTGACGAGCCCTTGTCGCGGCTGCCCCTTCCGCCCATCGTCGACATGCTGAACGACGGTGACGATGCGGTGCTCGAGAACGGCTGGGTTGTTCCGCTTGCGACGCCAACCAAACGTGAATGTGACACCGCGACACCGAACCTCCGCGATTTCATCACGCGCTTCGGCTCGGACATGGAAGTGTCGCTCGACCTTGCAGCAGACGAGATCGACATCGTGCGTTGCACGGTCGACTGATCAGACCCGACGACGATCGACGCCGTCGCGCGGGAGTGGCGGATTACTTCGCGGCGGTGGTTTCGCGCGGGTCGACGCCCACCGCGTTCGGCGGCGGCATCATTGCCTTGAAGTCATCGGCGAGGGTTGCGAACGTCGACGACCCACCCTGAAGGGCGGCGAAGATCTCGGACTCGGGTGAGCACCAGTGCTCGTACTCCGCAGCCCACTTCTCGTCCTTCGGATCTGCGCCGGCGAGGTCGTAGCGGATGTGACACACGACACCGAGGATCTCGTACTCGGTCAGGCCACCGCCGTACTTTTCACCCTGCTGGGGCATGGGGTTACCGTTGTATGACAGGGGTGCGTGCGCTCCGCCCTCGCGGTCGGGGTCGCCGTAGACCTTGATGCCGGCCGACGCGAACGCCTGGCTCCCCGTGTAGACGAAGTTCAGCATGTCCTCGATGTGCGGGAAGGTCTTCAGGGCCTCGCCCTGGTACAGAACGCGACCCGCACCGCCCTGGCCGGCTGCGCCGTGGCACCCTGCGCAGCCTCCCCAGACCTCGATTCCCTTGGCAATTGGGCCTTCGACGGTCTTTTCGGTGGGCTTAATAGCCAAAACGTACAAAAAACCCCACACCGGGAGAAGGCTCAGCGTCGCCATGGCCCAGAACGGGATCTTGCGGCGGGCCTTGGCGGCGGCCACCACGGGAGAATCGGGCTTGGCCACCTTTGGGGCGGGTTCGGGCTTCGCGGCTGCCTTGGCGGGTGCGGACGCCGCCGGGACTGCGGGGGTCGAAGCACCCGAGGCCGCGGGGGTCGCATCTCCGGAGCCGCCGGCGCGCCGATCGCGGGAACGCTTGAGGAGGTGCTCGGGGATTTCGGTCACGGTGCGTCAGCCTAATCCTTCGCGCGCTGCGAGAGGGAATCAAACGTGTGTCTTTCACACTGCACGTGCAAAAGAGAATGTCACCGAAATAGGGGGCAAGCGTCGGGCGCTGACTAGTGTTCCTCTCGAAGTTTCAGGGCTTCCCTGTCCCCTCGGTAGAGGACCCGGAAAGGATCTTCGGCGCAATGCTGGCAATCGACGTACTCAAGTGGCCGGGAGTGAACCAAGCGTTCATCTTCTCATTCCTGCTGACCACCGTCCTTGCGCTCGTCGTCATCCCTTACGGCAAGCGCCGCAAGCCCGGCATCCCGGTGTCCTGGGGCGAGGCGATGATCGGTGCCACTTTCATCTTCGCGGTCCTCTTCCTCGCGTTCGGTGTGGTCCCCCACCAGTGGATCGACCACGCCGACAAGAACCTCGGATGGCGCAAGGACAAGCCCCTTCTCGGTCCGGGCGGAATTCTGAAGGCACAGTCGAGCGGAGGCAGCTTCCCGTTCGAGGTGTCCTACGAAGCGTTGCGCGACATCATCGTCGTCGTGATCCACGCGTTCTACATCGGTCTCTTCATGTATCTCGCGGTGTGGTGGCAAAAGCGTGGCCAAGCACAGGCGAAGGAACTTGAAACGTCGACATACGGCCGTCCGCTCGTGCGCAAGACCTGATCGAACCGAATCTCGCGAAACCGAAGACCCACAGCACAGAACACGACAAACAGAGCACAACAAGAGGAAAGGAGACACCAGATGGCCAAGACAGATGCGAATCCACCCATGCCCGACTGGTCGACCGAGTACCAGTTGGTTGAAGTCGACGCTGACTACCTCACGAAGGCCGTCAAACCCAAGCAGTTCATTCACATCGACCAGTCCGAGTGCATCATGTGCGAGGGCTGTGTCGACATCTGCCCGTGGAAGTGCATCCACATGGTCGACCCGGGCGCCGTCTCCGAAGCGATCGGCACCGAGCAGCCGGGTCTCGACCCGCGCGACAACGTGATGTTCATCATCGACGACGATGTCTGCACGCGCTGCGCGCTCTGCGTCGACCGTTGCCCCACCGGCGTCATCATTCTCGGCAAGGTCGGCGCACCCGCCGCCACCGGCGACTCTCACACACGTACCAACAACCACGGCTACGCCTACGGAATGCGTTTCTAGGAGCACCCCCACATGGCAAAGACGATTGACGACCAACCCACACCGACGCTGAAGGACCGCTTCTCGAAGATCGGTGAACAGATGCAAGGCAGCCAGGCCTGGAACTCGATTTTCCGTCCCGGCTCGATCTTCCGCAAGGGTTACACCGACTCGCCGCGTAACCGCTCGTACGTCATCATGAACTCGGTGCTGTACCACCTCCACCCGGTGAAGGTGAAGCGCCACGCGGTGAAAGTCAGTTACACGCTGTGCCTCGGCGGACTCTCGTTCTTCCTTTTCATCCTGCTCACGGTGACGGGCATCTTCCTCATGTTCTTCTACCGACCCACCGCCGCAAACGCATGGCAGGACATCCAGACGTTGCAGACATCGGTGACATTCGGTTTGTTGGTGCGCAACATGCACAGATGGGGCGCGCACCTGATGGTGCTCACCGTCTTCCTGCACATGGCGCGCGTCTTCTACCACGGTGCATACAAGCCACCGCGTGAGTTCAACTGGGTGATCGGTGTCATCCTGCTCACGCTCACACTGCTCCTGTCGTTCACCGGGTACCTGCTTCCGTGGGACCAGTTGGCGCTGTGGGCCGTCGCGGTGGGAACCAACATGATGGGTTACACGCCGGTGTTCGGCAGCCAGGTGCGTTTCGTTCTGCTCGGCGGTGTCGAAATCGGTTCCGAAACGTTGCTGCGCTGGTACGTGTTGCACGTGATCATGCTTCCGTTCGTCATCGTCATCTTCATGGCCATCCACTTCTGGCGCGTCCGCAAGGACGGCGGAATCTCCGGCCCCTTGTGATGCAGGAAATCAAAGTGATGGAGGAAATCAACAATGACTGAGATCCCTGAGCACCTCCTGAAGCGCGCACAAGCTGCACGCGAAAAAGCAGCCGGCGGCGATGCCGCTGGTGGCGA
>JBBANY010000010.1:0-2891 GCA_040401695.1 Ilumatobacteraceae bacterium | reverse complement strand
GGTGGCGATCGCATTCCCGATCAGTTGCTCGACCGCACGAAGGCGGCCGGCTCGGGTGTCGCCGTTGCCGACAAGCCGACGGCTGTCGTTGCTGCGGCGGCTGCCGGTGGTCTGCCGATCGGCGCCGGGCCGGGCGGACACACGCAACGCCTCCTCACCGTCGTCAAGTCCGGTTCGATCCAAGAGGTGAAGGCAGCACCTGTCGACAAGGTGCACACGTGGCCGCACCTGTTGGCCGTCGAGTTCGTCGCAGCACTTGCGTGCACGGCGTTTCTCTTCATCTTCTCGTGGTTCGTGAACGCGCCTCTTCTTCAGGCCGCGAACGTGAACCAGACGCCGAACCCGTCGAAGGCCCCGTGGTACTTCCTCGGTCTGCAGGAACTGTTGACGATGTTCCACCCCATGATCGCGGGTGTGACGCTGCCGGGCATGGGTCTCATCGCGTTGATCCTCGCCCCCTACATCGACAAGAACCCGTCGAACAAGCCCGAGGATCGCAAGTTCATCACCAGCCTGATGACCGTGCACCTCATGTTCTGGGCGGTGCTCGTCATGATCGGTTCGTTCTTCCGCGGCCCGGGATTCAACTTCGTCTTCCCGTGGCGCGACGGCATCTTCTTCGAGTTGTGATCATCGGGATTTGAGAGGAACACACACATGAGCACTCCCCTCATCATCGCGTTGGCGGTCGCTGCGATCGTCATCCTCGGCGGCCTCGTCTTCGTCACTGCTGCACGCAAGTCAGAGGTGCGCGGTGCGGGCGCCCTGTCGCGCGAAACCAAGAAGCGTGATCGCGGTGCCGCGGCATCGGCCGCCGGTGCAACGGGTCGCGCCTACGAGTCCGCGGCAACCTCGACGTCGACCGAAGTCGCGGTACGCGACTCCGTCGAACTCACCGAGTGGGTTGCCCCCGACCCGGAGGCACTCGGAGAAACGCGTCGTGCGTTCTTCAACCGTGCAACGGTGACGCTCATGAGCGCGTCGCTCGGAGCATTCGGCGCGTCGCTCATCGGATTCCTCTGGAAGGGGTCCGCCGGCGGTTTCGGTTCCAAAATCGCGGTCGGCAAGATCGACGACGTCATTCAGGGCATCAAGTCGAACAAGGGCTTCATGTACTACCCCGAAGCTCGCGCCTGGGTCACCGAGTATCCGAAGGACTCCCTCGCCAAGGCGCAGGCCGTGTACGGCAGCCAACCTGCGGTGCTTGCCGGTATGGAAGCAGGAGTCGTGGCGTTGTACCAGAAGTGTCCGCACCTCGGTTGCCGTGTTCCCGATTGCAAGAGTTCACAGTGGTTCGAGTGCGGATGTCACGGTTCGATGTACAACCGCGTCGGTGAAAAGAAGGGCGGCCCCGCGCCGCGCGGAATGGATCGCTTCGGCGTTGCCGTCAACAACGGCGTCCTTGTCATCGACACCGGTGCCGTATTCGGTGGTCCGCCGATCGGCGTCAACACCACGGGTCAAGAGGCCGAAGGTCCGCACTGTCTGGCCGCAGGCGGAGGTGGTCACTGACCATGATCGCAGGTCTCACCGTCAACGTCGCGTGGATCGTTCTCGCGGCGATCACCGTGTCATGGGTGATCTACGGATTGTTCAACATCCGCGGATCGCGTCGTGAATACGGATCCGAAATCGAGTTGGCTGCAAACCGCAAGCCCTACTACGACGACGAAGTTCTCGAAGGCAAGAAACTCGAGCGCACGCAGTTGCTCGGCCTGGCCTTTCTCGCCGTCATCACGATCTCGCTGCCGCTGTACTGGGTGCTCGAACCGAGCCGTCAATCGAACGCCGAATTCGGTTGGTCGAAGCGCTTCGCGAGTTGGGGCGGCAAGCTGTTCGACGTCACCGCCAACGGTGGTTTCAACTGCGCGGGCTGCCACGGTGGCATGAAGGCCAACGGCGGCAACGCGCCGTTCGCCGTCACCGACCCGAAGACGGGCGAGGTCAAGGCCGTCAGTTGGAAGGCGCCGGCACTCAACACCGTGTACCAGCGCTTCTCGGAATCAGAGGTGCGTTTCATTCTCGAATACGGTCGCCCGTTCTCTCCGATGTCGCCGTGGGGCACCATCGGCGGTGGACCGATGAACGAGCAGCAGATCCAGACTCTCCTCGACTACATGAAGAGCATCCAGTTGCCCCTCGAAGAGGGCAAGATGCCAAAGGCGAAGGCGGATGAAATTCAGGCCGAGGCCGAGCGACTCGTCAAGGCGGGTGCCTACAAGTCGGTCGGTGAGGCGCTGTTCAACCTCGACATCGACGGTGGCGCGTACTCGTGCGCACGTTGCCACACGAAGGGCTGGTCGTACGGGGACGCACAGATCACCGGCGGCGGCGCATTCGGCCCGAACCTGACCGGTGGATCCACCGTTCGCCAGTTCCCGAGCCAGGACGAAATGATCGCCTTCATCAAGAACGGCTCGGAGTATGGCAAGAAGTACGGCGAGCAGGGGCAGGGCGGCGGACGTATGCCCGGCTTCGGCGCCACGTACACCGACGAGCAGATCAAGGCGATCGTGGAATACGTGAGGGGTCTCTAGATGTTGTCAACTCTTCTCGCCGTCGGGTGGGAACCCGAGATCCGCGGTGCTCTCACCGTCATCATCGGTGTCGTTGCGTTGATGGGCAGCGTCTATCTGATTCTCGGAACCAACATGGGCGCGCGCCTCGGCCTGCTCGTTGCGCTCGCCGGTCTGTTCGGCTGGATGGCCACGATGGGCGCGATCTGGTGGACCTACGGCATCGGCCTTCAGGGTCGTCAGCCGACTTGGAAGCCGGCCGCGCCAATCTCCATCGTGCGTGACGCGCGCTTGCTCGACCGCGCCGAAGTCATCGGTGCTCCGATCAAGATCGACGCAGGTGCGACACCGACCGATGTCGCCAAGGCTGCTCAG
>JBBANY010000009.1:26654-49386 GCA_040401695.1 Ilumatobacteraceae bacterium | reverse complement strand
GTCGTGCGTCGCAACGTTCTGATACCCGTCGATGTCACTCGCAACGACCGGCGTCCCTGATGCCATCGCCTCGAGCAATACGACTCCGAACGACTCACCGTGCAACGACGGCGCACAGAACACGGACGCCTGCGTCATGCGTCGGATCTTCTCGGCGTCCGACACGCGGCCGAGCCAAGAGATTCGCGACTCCGCCGCATACTTCGCTTTCAGTGCTTCGGTGTCGGGTCCGTCGGATGCGATCCACAGGCGCACGTCGGCCGGCAGGTACGCGAGCGACGCAAGCAGAACGTCGAGACCCTTGCGCGGCTCGTGACGGCCGACGAAGAATATCGTCGGCACGCTGGTCTTTTCGACCGGCGACACCTGGTTCTCGATGCCGTAACGGGAGAGCTCGATTCCGTTGCCCAACAACTCGTACGTGCCACCCAAGTAGCGGCCGGCCAACATCTCGGCGTCCTTCGAGACGGCCACGCGAATGTCGATGCGCGACGCCAACCAACGCACCGCCTTGTTCAACATGCGGTAGCTCGCCGAGTCGCCCGCAGCGTGGAACGTGCCGATCGTCGGAGCAAGACGCAACAAGAGTGCCGTCATGGTGACGCCCGGGGCAAGCGGTTCGTGCAGATGGATGACGTCGAAGTCCTCGTCGTTCAGAGCGCGGATCGTACGCAACGCAGCCGACGCATCCGGTGCGAGGGGGGCGACCGATCCGTTCGCGGCGGTCGGCAGGCTGTTACCCAGCGGGGTGACGAACGGTTCGGGCGGTGCACCATCGCAGGGTCCGAGCACGCGCACTTCGTGACCCATTGCGCGAAGCTCGCGAGCCAGACCGAGGACCTGCATCTGAACCCCACCGGGAATGGTGAGGCTGTAGGGACAGAGCATGCCGATGCGCAGCACGCCCCAACCGTAGCGACCATCGGGTACCGTGCGGCGATGAGCAAAACAAAAGGCGACAACCTTCCCGCGGTTTCCGTCGTTGCAACCCCATCCAAGCGGCGCGCAATTCTCGAACTTGCCTCGCGACTCGACGACGCGGGGTTTCCCGCACTCGCCTGCCCCAGCTTGGGTGGCACGCTCGGTCTGTGCACCTCACTTGCCCATGAAACGCGCAACATCCGCTACTTCACGTCGATTCAGCCGATCTACTACAACCACCCCGTCGAAGCGGCAAACACCGCGGCGCACATTCACGAGATGTCGGGTGGTCGATTCGGATTCGGCATCGGCGTCAGCCACGGCCCCGTCGTGTCGCGACTCGGCGTTCAGGCCGGGAAACCACTCTCCGACATTCGCAACTACGTCGACGCGATGCGCAAACAGGAACAGTTCTCGGGCCAACTCCCACCCGTGTACCTCGCGACGATGCGCGATCGCATGTTGTCGCTCGCAGCGGAGATCGGCGATGGCGCGATCTGGGCGAACGCATCGCTGCGTCACATGCCAACGCAACTCTCGCGTCACACGGGCGAGTTCCGCGACGGCTTCATGCTGACCAACATGATCCCCACCGTCATCGACGACGACCTCGAGGCTGCGCGTGCCATCAACCGCAAGACGATGCGCGGCTACGTCATCCTTCCGAACTACCGCAATTACTGGCGCGAGGCGGGGTACGGCGAAGAGATGGACGCCGTCGAGGCGATGATCGCCGAGGGACGCCGCGACGATCTGCCCTCCGCCATGAGCGACAGGTGGCTCGACGACTGCACCCTCAGTGGGCCCGTCGACCGCGTACGCGACGGCCTCGCTGCGTGGTATGCAACCGGCGTCACGCCGATCGCCGTGATGTCGTCGACATCGGGCGGCCAGGCCCACGCGATCAGGCAACTGATCGACGCCTACTCCTGAGTCGACGGGGCGGGAAACACGGTCGCTGCGGCAACGAGGCCGGCCGCCCCACCCACGAACTGCCCGATGAAGAACATCGGCAATGACGATGGATCGATTCCCGCGAACGAATCGGACAGCGAACGACCCACGCTGACGGCGGGGTTGGCGAAACTCGTCGACGACGTGCACCAGTAGGCCGCCGTGATCCACGCCGCCACCATGCAAGGAATCAGTCCGGCGCGGTCGGATCGCACGAAACCCTCGATGAGCAGAACGAGCACCGCGGTCGCAACGACTTCACCGGCAACGATCGGGCCGCCGTCACGCACCTTGTCGGAGACGTTCACCACGTCGAGGCCGAACATCGCATTCGCCGTCATTGCACCCAAGCACGCGCCGAGAACCTGCGCGATGACGAAAGGAAGGACGTTTCGGCCTTCGAAGCGACCCGCGATCCACTGCACGATCGAGACCACGGGGTTGAACTGTGCTCCCGACACCGGAGCAAAGAGCGTGATGAAGAGAACCAACCCACCGGCCGTGGCCACGGTGTTGGCAAGGAGTTGCACCCCGACGTCACCACTCAGCCGTTCGGCCATGATGCCCGAACCGACGACAACGGTGACGATGCCCCACGTTCCGATCAACTCGGCGCCGAGGCGACGCCCGATCGTGGTACCCCGTGGGCTCAACAGCAGGTGCCGTCGATGCCGCAGGACCCGCCGGCGGCGGCCACGACATCGATCAATTTCCGCGGCGCGGACATCGTGCCCGCATCACCGTTTTCATCGGTGACCGTATAGAACTCCCACGAAATCTCGGGGCCATGCACCCACACCTTGTCCTGCAGGGCGTAACAACAGCTCGTCGCTTCCTCCAGGGTTGTCGCAAAGCCCTTCGACTGCGCCGACTCGGCGGCGGCAACCACTTCGGCCGTCGACGAGACCTCGACACCGATGTGGTTCAGCGTCCCCGGCGCTCCCCCGTTCGCGATGAGCACCAACTTGAGCGGCGGCTCGTCGACGATGAAGTTCGCGTAATCGTCACGCACCTTGTGGGGCTCGACGCCGAACAGATTCGAGTAGAACGCGATTGCGCCGGCAAGATCGCCGACATTCAGGGCTACCTGCACACGGGACATGTTCGGATGATATATTGATGATTGTCTATATGTCAAGTGACTGCTGCCCCGCCCCCTTCGAACGATCGCTCACGTCCCGCGAAGCCGAGCGCTGCGCGCGGGTGTTCGCGGCACTCGCCGATCCGGTGCGTCTTCGCCTCTACACGATGATTGCCTCGGCCAAGGGCGAGGTCTGCGCCTGCTCGTTCGTCGACGCCGTTGATCGGTCGCAGCCCACGGTCAGCCACCACCTGAAGATCCTCCGCGATGGCGGTTTGATCCAAGGCACCAAGCGCGGAACCTGGGTGTGGTACTCGGCCAATCCGGAACTGGCGGCAGAAGTCGCTCAGCTGTTGCCGGCGCGCATTTCGGTGTAGCCGGGATCGCTCGGCCAGTTCGGCTGAAACATGTGCCACTGCTCGGGCGCCCGACGGATGAGCGATTCGAGTTCCGTGGCGAGTTTCTGGGTTCCCGCAGCGACGTCGTCGCGCAAGCGGCCGGTACGGGTGAGGTCGATGGGGGGTCTCACGATCGCATGATGACCGTTGTACCGATCGGTGAAGTACACCGCCGCCGTGATGAGCGGCGCCCCTGAACGAATGGCGAGAGTGACGGGCCCGGCGGGCAGCGTCGTGGTTTCACCGAAGAATTCGACCGGCAAACCATCACCCTTCAGGTCGCGATCACAAAGCAGACACACGATGTGGTTGTCGCGCAGCGCGGAAAGGATGTCAGCGGCGACACCTTCACCCAGCGGCACGACGTTCATGCCGAGGTTCGTGCGCAGGTTGGTGAACCACTCGAAGAGCTCTGGCGGCTGCAACGGCTCGACGACCACGGTCGCCTTGTAGTTCTGGTCGGCCAGCCAACGACCGGCCCACTCCCACCCGCCGAGGTGCGGAAGAGCGAGGATGACGCCCTTGCCCTTGCCCAGACCCTCGATGACACGTTCGAATCCGTCGAGCGTGAAGGAGTTGTCGACGACCTCGCGCGGCAGACCCGGTAGACGAAAACTCTCGACGTAGTAGCGCGCGTAACTGTCGAACGCGCCCTGCACCGCCGCCCGCAATTGACGCTTGTCGAGGTCGGGCCGCACGCGCCGGATGTGGCGTTCGATGATGCTGCGCCGCGACTGCAGCGACGCCGAAGCGGTGTAACCGATGACCCGCGCACTTGCGTAGGCAAGAGGACCGGGCGTCAACTGCGCGAAGAGGCTCGCCATCTTGTAGGCGCCGACGGTGAACGTGTCGGTTGCGGACTCGCGCAGCGTGGCCATTGTGTCGCTGAATCAGCGCGCACGGCGACGTGCCGTTGCGCGACGCTGCATCCGGGCGGCTTTGCGCGATGCCCTGCGGAGTTGACGCTGCTCGATGCGCACCTCGGCGATCGGCGCGATCGCGGCTTGCTTCCACACCTTGAAGAAGCGCTGGATCGCGGTGATCGACGTGAGCACGAGCATCACCCAGAGGATCGGCACGAGGGCCGAGTCGAACAGCAGGCCGATACACAGGAGGATGATCCGCTCGGCGCGCTCCATCAGACCACCCTTGGCCTGCAGACCGAGTGACTCGGCCTTCGCCCGCTCGTAGCTGATGGTCGAGGAGACTCCCATCACCGCCATCGGCAGGATCGCGATGTGGCCGCCATCCCGGGACACGAGGAACCAGGCGATACCGCCCAGCAGAAAGCCGTCGGTGACACGGTCGATGACCGAGTCGAAGAATGCCCCGCGCTGGCTGGCGAGGTTGCCGGCCTTGGCGACCGCACCGTCGAGGAGGTCGGGAAGCGCGGCGAGGATGACGAGCAACAAGCCCGCGCGCAGCGCACCCATCCCGACGGCAACGGCGGCCGCGACCGCGAGAAGCAACCCGACGACGGTGAGAACGTCAGGCGTCACGCCCGCGCGGCGCAATGACTCGCCCATCGGGCGCACGGCGCGCTCGACCTGGGACTTCCAGTTTCCGTCGAACATGGTCTGAAGGGTAATCCCCCGCGCCTCACTCGGCGGGTTTTGCCCCGTCGGGGTTCGCCTCGGTGAGTTTTTCCAGCACCGAACCGTTGACGGCGTCGACGAGCACCAAACCACGCCGCAATGGCGGCTCTTCGGCGCTGTAGCAGAACACGCGCCACGTTGGTCGACTGCGCACGCCGTGCCACACCTGTTGGGCCGACGCGTGACCGACGGCGAAACCCACGGCGCGTGTCGCGACGACGAGCGCCTGCTTTTCGTCGACGACCATGCGCCATCCGGAAGTGATGCTGAAGAGACCGACGACTCCGAGCAGAACCGCTGCGGCAACCCAACCACCGTTCACGATCGGCGAGTCGGTGCCGCCCACGACGCGTACGAGCACACACAGCGCGGCAAGCACGAGGTAGATGACGCCGGGAATCCGACGCCGGCTGTTGTCGGGGAATTCGTACGCACCGCTGAACGCAGTGATGTTCAAATCGTCGGGAAGCGCGTCGCGAATGTCGTCGCCGTGATCGGGGGTGGCCACGTCCCCACCCTAGAGGCGAAGCCAGGCGGCGCGCAGTTTTGCCGCCGAATCGACCAGTGATTCGGGCAGCGTTCGCGTGTTGGCGACTGCGGTCATGAAGTTCGCATCACCAACCCAACGCGGCACGACGTGCACGTGCAAATGCTCGGAAATGCTGCCACCGGCCGGTGGCCCGAGGTTGATGCCGACGTTCACGCCCTGCGGGGCGTACGCAGCCTTCAACGCCTGCACCCCCTGTGTGACGAGCGACCACAGTTCTGCCGACTCGGCGGAAGAGAGATCCTCGAGATTCGGCACCTCGTGATAGGGCAACACCAGCATGTGACCCGAGGCGTACGGATAAGCGTTCAGGATGACGAAACACGTCTCGCCCCGACGCACGATGTGCGCCTCGTCGTCAGACAGTCCGCTCTTCAGGATTCGTGTGAAGACCGAACCGCCGTCTGCCGGCAACGGATCGCCCGCAGTCTCGCCCCACTTCTGCACGTAGGCGGCGCGCCATCCGTTCCAGAGGTGATCAAGCATCGACATCGTCCGCATTGACGTCGGCAGCAACCCTCGCCACGAAGTCGTCGATGCGAACGTCGCGCTCGACCTCGCCACCCCGAGGGTTGACACCGACCGTCGAGTTGGCGACATCGTCGTCACCGACCACGAGCACGTAGGGGATCTTCTCCATCTTCGCGTTGCGGATGCGCTTGCCGAGTTGGTCGTCTGCGTGGATCACGTCGACGCGGAACCCTTCACGTTGCAGGCGTGCAACGATGCTCGAGGCATAGGTCTCGTGCGCCGAGGCCACGGGCAACAGGCGCACCTGAACCGGCGCAAGCCAGGTCGGCAAAGCGCCCGCATAGTGCTCGAGCAGGACGCCGAAGAAACGCTCAACGGAACCGAACAGCGCGCGGTGCAACATGATCGGCCGGTGCCGCTGCGAGTCCGCGCCGACGTACTCGAGGTCGAATCGCTGCGGAAGGTTGAAGTCGCACTGAATGGTCGACAACTGCCACTTGCGCCCGATCGCATCGCGCACGTCGATGTCGATCTTCGGCCCGTAGAACGCCGCATCACCTTCCTTGATCTTGTACTCGAGGCCGTACTTTTCGAGTGCGGCCCGCAGCGCATCGGTGGCCTTGTCCCAGATCGCGTCGTCGCCGACGTACTTCGCCGGGTCCTTCGTGCTGAGGTTCGCGGTGAAGTCCTTGAAACCGAACCGACGCAGGACGCTCATCACGAAGTCGAGAAGCGACGCGATCTCGTCCTGCAGCTGGTCTTCGGTGCAGTAGATGTGGCTGTCGTCCTGCGTGAAACCGCGAATTCGCATGAGACCGTGCAGCGTGCCCGCACGTTCGTAGCGGTACACGGTTCCCAATTCGAAGAGTCGCATTGGAAGTTCCCGGTAGCTGCGACCGCGTCCCGCGAAGATCAGGCAGTGCATCGGGCAGTTCATCGGCTTCGGGTAATAGACGCCGTTGTCCATCTCCATCGGCGGGTACATGCCGTCGCGATAGAAGTCGAGGTGACCCGAAGTCTGGAACAGATTCGCGTTCGCGAGGTGCGGAGTGAAGACGAACTGGTATCCGCCGTTCTGGTGACGCTCGCGGCTGTAGTCCTCCATCAACTTCCGGACGATTGCGCCCTTCGGATGCCACACCGCGAGGCCACCGCCGAGTTCCGAGGGGAACGACAACAGATCCTGCTCGACGGCCAGACGACGGTGGTCGCGCTTCTCGGCTTCGGCGAGGCGGTGCAGGTGCTCGTCGAGCGCGGCCTTCGACTCCCACGCGGTGCCATAAATGCGCTGCAGCATCGGGCCCTTCTCCGATGAACGCCAGTGCGCACCTGCGACCTTCATGAGTGCGAAATGGCCGAGCTTGCCCGTGGACGGTACGTGCGGGCCACGACACAGGTCGACGAACGAGTCGGTGTTGCGATACACGCTGATGGTTTCTCCGCCACCAACTTCCCCGGCGTCGGCACCATCGGCCGCACCCGAAGTGACACGCTCGATGATCTCGCACTTGTAGGGCTGGTCAGCAAACAGTCGTAGCGCGTCTTCGACGCCCACCTCGGAACGCACGAAGGGTTGGTCGGCCTTCACGATCTCGCGCATTTTGTCGCTGATCGCGGCGAGATCGGTTTCGGAGAACGTGCGACCACCCGGCAGATCGAAGTCGTAGTAGAAGCCATCTTCGATGGCGGGACCAATCGAGAATTTCGCACCGGGAAACAACTGTGTGACGGCCTGCGCAAGAACGTGGGCGGTGGAATGTCGCAGCACGTGACGACCCGCGTCGCTGTCGGCGGTGATGATCGCCACCGTCGCCCCATCGGACAGCGGCACGTTCAGGTCGGATTCCGAACCGTCGACAACCGCGGCGAGTGCCGCTTTCGCGAGGCGCGAACCGATCGAAGCCGCGAGGTCGGCAGCGGTCGAACCCGACGCCAACTCGCGTGCGGAACCGTCGGGAAGTTTGACCGTGAGCGTCGACATAGCGGTGGAAGTCTACGGCGAGACTGCCACCGGGCTTTCGCTGTTTTCGGCGGCAACGACGGTGCCACCCTTGGATGCGTACGTGTTGCGGTACTCCTGGCCCGTCAACTCGCGGATCTCGAACATCAGTTCATCGGTGATCTCGCGCAGCACCATGTGATCGGCCTCGCGGTCGGCGTAGCGCGACGCGTCGATGGGTTCGCCGATCCGAATCGAGCAGCGCATGTTGAATCGCGGAAAGTTGACCTTGGGAACGACGGCATCGGGTGGCTGAATTTCGCGGGTGCCGGTGATACCGACGGGAAAAATCGGACAGCCGACCGACAAGGCAAGTCGCGCCGCGCCGGTGCGACCCTTGTAGAGCATTCCGTCACGACTGCGCGTTCCTTCGGGAAAGATTCCGAACAGTTCACCGCGACGCAACACCGCCTCGGCGGCCTCGAGCGCCGCGGCACTCTTGTCACCACCCGAGCGATCGATCGGAATCATGCCCATTGCGGGAAAGAACTTCCGCGTTTTCCATGAATCGAGATACTCGGCTTTGCCGACGAAACTGATCTCGCGCGGCACGAGCATCATGAGAAAAGCGCTGTCGAGAAAACTCACGTGGTTCGGACAGAGAATCGCGGGACCCGACGCGGGCAGACGATCGAAACCCTCGAGATCGAAACGCCACAGCGATTTGATCACCGGCCGCGCGACACTGCGCACGCGACGCTGCAACGCACCCGCCCCGGCAAATGCCGTCGTGATCTCCTTCGAGCCCTCCATGTGACGGCAAGAGTAGGACCGTCTGGTTAAAACTGACAGAGATTTATTGTCAACGGCGTGTGAACATTTTCGCAGAAAACGCCAATGGTTTTCGCACTAATTCAGTCGCACACCCAACAGCGCTGCGGCGGCGGTCACATCAGTCCCGCTTCGAGCGGCTTCATCGATCACGTCGAGGGCAGCCGCTGTGGCGAGATCCTCGTCGAGACATGCCCGCACGGCGTCGAGAACCCCGGCATCGGTTGCGCCACCGGTCGACGACGACTTCCATCGGGCAAGCCGCTCCGCGGTCGCCGGCATGATTCCCTCGTTCCACTCCCACTCGGAGCGGTAGTGGTGGGCCACGATGCCGAGACGGATGACACGTGGGTCCCACTGACGGCGCAGGGCGTCGACGAACACGAGGTTGCCCCGGCTCTTCGACATCTTGTGGCCGTCCATGAAAACCATGGCGACGTGCATCCAATGCCGCACGAACGGCTGGCCGGTCGCGGCCTCGGACTGAGCTCGTTCACATTCGTGGTGCGGGAAGATCAGGTCCGAGCCACCGCCGTGCAGGTCGATCGTGGAACCCAGTTCCCGCAGCGCGAGGGCCGAGCATTCGATGTGCCAACCGGGGCGGCCGGGGCCCCACATGGTGTCCCATGAGGGCTCGTCGCCCGAGCTCGTCTGCCACAGCACGAAGTCGAGCGGATGACGCTTGTTGGGGTCGTCGACGTTGCCCCCACGTTCGCGGGCGAAGGCCACCATCTCGTCGTGCGAGTAGTGCGACACCGACCCGAAAGCGGGGAACTTGGCGACGTCGAAGTACACGTTGCCACCCGCTTGGTAGGCGTAGCCCCGGTCGAGCACCATTCCGATGAAACCCCGAATGTCGGCAATCGCCGACGATGCGCGTGGCGTGCTGTGCATCGGAAGCATGTCGAGAGCCGCCATGTCGGCTTCGAAACGCGCCTCCTCCCCCGCCGCGAGATCGAGATAGTGGACGCCGAGTTCACGGGCCTTGGCAAAGAGCGGGTCGTCGACGTCGGTGACGTTGCGGACGCACTTCACTTCGTGACCGAGGTCGATGAGCCGACGTTGCAGGACGTCGTACGCGAGAAACGTCGCCGCATGACCAAGGTGCGTGGCGTCGTAGGGCGTGATGCCGCAGGTGTACATGAGGACGGTCGGTCCGGGCTCGAAAGGCACGACCGCCTGACGGGCCGTGTCGTACAGGCGCATCACTTGCGTGGGTCTCCCTTGATTCCGTTCAGTCGCGGAGCAACCCGGGTCTTGTAACGCATGTTCAACTGCAGGAGGACCGCAGTGAATGCCTCGATTGCGGTCGCATTGGACAGCTCACCCGCGTCGAGGGGCCGACAGCCGGGAATCTTCTCCACGATCCCGCTGACCGTTACGAGCGCGGCCTTGTCGTCGGAGCAAATGAGCACGTCGCTGTCGATCGGGTCGCCGAGGTGGCCGAGCTCCTTCGCCGGCAGGTGGTGCAATGCCGCAACGACACGACAACGCGGCACGGCAACCTGGACGTGCGCGGCCACGCTGCCTCGCGGCGGCACGAGTGGCTGGAACTCGTTGCCCACCCGAACGAGGGCGTTCGCCATGCTGACCACGACTTTGCCGGCCAAATCGGCCTCGTGTTCCTTCGCCGTGGTTGCCGCCGAGTCCCACGGCGTGGCGAGAACGATGACCTCGCATGCCGCCGCGTCGTGGTTCGACCCGCCACGCAGATCGAGTGACAGCGAAGGCCATGCTTCGCGGATCTCGCGGGCTTTCTCCTCGGCGCGATCCGCGGAGCGCGAACCAATGATCACCCGGTAACCGACCGAGGCGAGCCGTGCCGCCACAGCCGTTCCCGCGGGACCGGTCCCACCGAGCACCCCGATCGTCGACTCCCCGCTCATGGAACGAGCATTGCACAGACGCACCCCGGTACACGCACCCCGACAATCGCCGTGGGTCTGCACTACCGTCGGACGCATGGGCATACTCGAGGGCAAGCACATCGTGATCACGGGCGTTCTCACCGACGCATCGCTGGCATTCGGGGTTGCCGCGCTCGCCCAAAAGGAAGGCGCGAGCGTGGTCCTGACGGGGGCGGGTCGTGGCCTCTCGCTGACGCAGCGAACCGCGCGGAAACTTCCGCAGCCCGCGCCCGTGTTCGAGTTCGATGTCACCAATGCCGACCACGTTGTTTCGGTACGCAACGAGGTGCAGCAACACTTCGGAACCGTCGACGGCGTACTCCACGCAATCGGGTTCGCCCCGGCCGCTTGCCTTGGCGACGACCTCATGGCAGCCACGTGGGACGACGTTTCGGTCGCGATCCACATCTCCGCCTACTCCCTGAAGACCCTCGCCGACGCCTTCGTCCCACTGATGCCGAACGGCGGAACGATCGTGGGTCTCGACTTCGACAACACCGTTGCGTGGCCCGCGTACAACTGGATGGGGGTCGCGAAGTCCGCTTTCGAGTCGACGAACCGTTATCTGGCCCGTGAACTTGGCCCGAAGAACATTCGTTGCAACCTCGTTGCCGCCGGGCCGATCCGCACGATGGCCGCGAAGTCGATTCCCGGCTTTGCGAAGTTCGAGGACGTCTGGGATGCCCGCTCTCCGCTCGGATGGGACGTGAACGACGGCAGTGCGGTGGCAAAGACGTGCGTCGCGCTCATGTCCGACTTCTTCCCCTCCACCACGGGCGAGATGATCCACGTCGACGGCGGCTACCACGCGACGGGTGCATAACCCGCGATGAACCGCCTCGCCAACGAAGTCTCTCCGTACCTTCGCCAGCACCGCGACAACCCCGTCGATTGGTATGCCTGGGGCGAAGAAGCGTTCGCGGCGGCGCACGAGCGAGGTGTGCCGATCCTGCTTTCGGTTGGTTACTCGGCATGCCATTGGTGCCACGTCATGGCCCACGAATGCTTCGAGGACGCAGGAGTCGCCGACGAGATGAACCGTCGGTTCGTGAACGTGAAGGTCGACCGCGAGGAACGCCCCGATGTCGATGCGGTCTACATGGAGGCGGTGCAGGCGCTCACGGGGCGAGGTGGCTGGCCGATGACGGTCTTCATGACACCCGAGGGCAAGCCGTTCTACGGTGGCACGTACTTCCCCAAGCCGTCGTTCCTGCAATTGATGTCCGCGATCACCGACGTATGGGAAAACCGACGCGACGACGTCGACACGAACGTGAACGCCCTGATGGACGCGCTCTCACGCAGCGAGATCAGCGCGCCCGCAGCGGCGGTACCCGGTGCCGACCTTTTGGACCATGCGGTGAGCAGCCTCGCGGCGAACTTCGACCGTGAATGGGGTGGCTTCGGTGCGGCCCCGAAGTTTCCTTCGACGATGAACGTCGATCTGTTGCTGCGCAGTTGGGCCGTCAGTGGCAACACATCCGCACGTGACATCGCGGTCGACACCCTCGACGCGATGGCGGCCGGCGGCATGCACGACCATTTGGGGGGCGGCTTCGCGCGTTACTCGGTCGACCGCCAGTGGCTCGTGCCGCACTTCGAGAAGATGCTCTACGACCAGGCACTGTTGCTGCGCGTCTATGCACATGCCGCCGTCACCACCGGTGAGGCACGCTTCGAGCGCATCGTGCGTTCGACCATCGGATACGTGCTGCGTGATCTCACCCATCCGGACGGTGGCTTCTATTCGGCCGAGGACGCGGACTCCGCCGACCTCGACGGCCACCACCACGAGGGCTGGTTCTACACCTGGACGCCGCGCGAGATCAGGAACATCCTCCCGTCGCGCGATGCCGACGTCGTCACGCAATGGTTCGGTGTCACCGAAAGCGGCAACTTCGAGGGTCGCAACATCTTCACGCGACACACGACGCGCGACGACTACGTCCCGACGGCCGACGTCGCAGCCGCGATGGTCGCGCTCTTCGAAGCGCGTAAGTCTCGACCACGACCCCTCCTCGACAACAAGGTGCTCACCGAGTGGAACGGACTCATGCTGTCGGCACTTGCCGAGGCGGCCCTCTTGTTCGGCGACGAGGACTGGCTGGCTGCCGCCCTGCGCAACGGTGAATTCCTCGTACGCGAACTGCGCCGGCCCGATGGTCGATGGCACCGCAGCTGGCACGAAGAGGGCGTGCCGCGCGCCCGTCACGCCGCCCTGGCGGCCGATCTCGCCGCCCTCGTCGATGCCTTCACGCGCCTCGGTGAGGCATCGGGCCAGAGTCGCTGGACGACGCTGGCCGTCGAGACAGCCGACCAGTTGCTCGACAACCACTGGGACCCCGAACTCGGCGGCCTCTTCACCACCGCGAACGACGCGGAGCGCTTGGTCGTGCGCCAGAAGGATCTGCTCGACAACGCCACCCCGTCGGCGAATTCACTCGCCGCGCTGGCGTTGTTGCGCCTCGCCGGCCTCACCGGAGAGGCACGGTTCGCCAACCACGCCGACCGGATCCTGCAGCTGCTCGATCCCGTGATGCGGCGCGCATCGAGCGGGGCCGGCAACGCCCTCGCCGCGCTGCACACACGACTCGTCGGCACGAGTGAACTGGTCGTACCCGGCGCGCTCGGTGAATTCGCTTCGGTGGTGCGTCACTCATGGAGACCGGCGCTTGTCCTCGCGTGGGGCGAAGGTGACGGGTCGGCGCTTTGGCAAGGACGCACCGAAGGCAACGCCTATCTCTGTCGGGGTCAGGTGTGCATGACCCCGGCCGGCGATCCGACGACGCTTCTCGCGCAGCTCAACGCAGACGCTTAAGGAGCCACCGAGCCGACGTTTTCACCACCGGTTCGGATGGATGATGTCGTTGGCGCGCCGTCGTGGCCGTGAGGCGCTCACCCCGCGTCGTTCGTCGCGGGTTGCCGAAGCAGGATGGCCCAAGGCGACCGCGCCGAGCAACTGCAGCGAATCGGGCACCCCGAAGTGCCGACGAATCTCGTCGGCAACGTTGAACACCGCGAAGAACAATGCGCCGAGACCCGCATCATGCGCGGCCAACAGCAGCGTCATCGTCGCCATCGACGCGTCGATCGTCCAGTACGGGGCACCCCACTTGTCGACGCCCACACCGAGGCCGGTGTGAGCCTTGTCGGCCTCCGAGTAGCGCGCAACGTAGGCGTCGGGGTCGGCAAACGACAGAGCAACGACTGGCGCACGCAACAGACCCGGCCACGCAAAGCCCTCACGTTTGTCGGCCGGCAAAGACAAGTCCCAGAACTGGCGACGCGCATCGTCGCGGAGAACGAGCAACGACCAGCCTTGCGTCTTGCCGGCACTCGGGGCACGCGACGCGAGGTCGACGAGTTCGGCGACGAGATCGTCCGCGACTTCGGTTTCTGCGAAGTCACGCGTCATACGCCGCGTCTCGATGGCGCGACGCAGTTCCATGCGGTGCGTTGGGCGCCGACTAGGCGCGCTTGCCGAGCTTCGCGAGGCTTTCGGTCATCGTCCAACCGTGGACGATGAGCACGCCACCCTTGGCGGCGGGAACCTTCGAGAACATCTCGGCAATTGCCGCGTTCGTCTTGTCGGGCTTGGACGACTCGTGGTCGAGATAGCCGGACTGGCCGGCGGCCTTCACGATGAAGGACTGCTCGTCGTAGTTGGCATCGACACCGAACCGCTTTGCGAGGCGGCGGCCCCAGGCCCGCTCTTCGCCAACCGCACGGTGCCCCGGACGCGGGATCATCTCGGTCAGCGACTTGAACGCCTCGAGGCCGTCGGCCGACGCGAAGCGCGAACCGACCACGACGTCTTCGTCGGGGAATGCCATGAGCGCACGGTGGTAGGCCTCGGTCATCAGGCCCTTCAAAACAGTGTCACGCTTCGTGGTGCGCTTCACGCTCATGAGGCCGAGCAGCACGCACGGGGTGCCGCCGATGCGCTCGAGGGTGGAGAAACTGAAGCCCTGCAGCTTGCCATCGACACGTGCCGTGGTGTTCAGCACCCAGTCTTCTTTCGCCTTCGACAGCAGGCCGATGTCGAAGTTGCCCCCCATCGACGCCATCTCGTCGAGATCGGCGTCGGTGAGCGCAGACGAGTCGCGGGTCTCGACCTCTAGTGCCATGACTCCATATTCTGCCAGCGAAAACGCCGACCCCCTACCCACCCTTTGGGAACGGTGCTCTAGCCCACGACCACGGCGTCGCCAAAGGCCACCCGGAGGTCACCGATGGCCTTGTCGATGTTGACGCTGAAGGAATCGGCCAGTTGCAGGACCTTGCCCGGGCCCATGTCGAGAATGACGGGCGCATCGCCGGGGAACTCGGTGAGGATCGCCTTCAGGCGTTCGATCATGTCCTCGTCGACGGCCGAAGCGGAGAGTTTCATCCGAACGGTTCGAGGGCCCGTCATCGTCAGGTTCTCGATGACCTCGAGTTTCTGCGCCATGAAACCGACACGCGAGTCGTCGCGGCGGTCGACGCGACCGCGCACGGCAACGATGACGTCGTCGGCGAGAATGTGGCCGTACTCGGTGAGCGTTTTCGGAAAGACCGTGACTTCGATGCTCGACTCGAGATCCTCGAGAACGAACACGGCCATCTGGTCACCGCGCTTGGTGTACTTCCGGGCGAAGTTGGTGATGACACCACCGAGCATGAGGAACGTCCCGTCGTCGCGCTCGCGCGCGTCGGCGATCGTGCTGTCGGTTCGTCGACGCAGCGCATACTCGGCGCCCATCAACGGATGGTCGGAGATGTAGAGCCCGAGCATTTCTTTCTCGTTGCGCAACTGGTCGGCCTTCACGAACTCGAGCGTGGGGATCTCGATGCGGTCGCTGAACCCGGCATCGCCTCCCATCTCGTCACCGAAGAGGCTCATAATGCCTCGGTCGCGCTCGCGTCGGCGGTCGACCGTGGTGTCGATGATCTGCTCGAAGACCATGAGAAGGCCGCGTCGTGAGTGGCCGAGCGAGTCGAAGCACCCTGCCTTGATGAGGGACTCGACGGTTCTCTTGTTCAACACCTGCTCGGGCACGCGCTCGGCAAAGTCGTGGAACGACGCGTAGGGGCCGTTCGCATCGCGCTCGGTGAGCAGCTGCTCGACGAGGCCCTCGCCCACGTTGCGAATAGCGGACAGGCCGAAGGTCACCGCGCGTGGTGTCTCGCCGTCGGGCCCGGGGGGAAGTGCCGCAAAATCGGAACGGGAGAGATTGATGTCAGGGGTGTGCACACGGATACCACCGCTGCGCGCATCGGCGAGGTAGACGGCGCTCTTGTCGAAGTTGCCCTTCACGCTGGACAACAGACACGCGGCGTACTGGACGGGGAAGTTCGCCTTCAGGTACGCGGTTTGGTACGCGATGAGGCCGTAGCCATAGGCGTGGCTTTTGTTGAACGCGTAGTCGGCGAACTTCTCGATGACGTCGAAGAGTTGACGACCGAGGTTCAGTCCGTAACCGGCGCCCTCACACCCCGACTCGAACCGGTCCCGTTCCTTTGCCATCAACTCGGGGATTTTCTTGCCGCAGGCTTTGCGCAGGTTGTCGGCCTCGGCCAGCGAGTAACCGGCGAACTTTTGCGCCACGCGCATCATGCTCTCCTGGTACACCATGAGACCGTAGGTGTCGGACAACAAGTCGCGGGCGTCGGGGTGGAAGAACTGCGGTTGTTTGCGTGAGTTCTTGTAGTCGGCGTAGTCGTTGTGCATGTTCGCACCCATCGGACCGGGGCGATACAGCGCAACAACGGCAGCGACGTGTTCGAAACTACTGGGAGAAAGAGAGCGCAGGAGCGCGCGCATCGGCGGACTTTCAAGCTGGAACACGCCGATGGTCTCGCCGCGTGACAGCAAGTCGTACGTCGCCGGATCGTCGAGAGGAATCGTGTCGATGTCGAAGGTCGGGTCGACCGAACCGCGCACCATCTCGACGGTGTCGGTGATGACGTCGAGGTTGCGCAGGCCGAGGAAGTCCATCTTCAAGAGACCGAGCGCTTCGACTCCGTGCATTTCGTACTGGGTGACGACCGGCGAACTTTCAGGGTCTTGGCCGGGCTCGGGTTTGCGTTGGATCGGGAGGTACTCGGTCAGCGCGTCACGCGTGATCACCACGGCCGCGGCGTGGATGCCGTCGGAGCGCTTCAGTCCCTCGAGGCCCATCGCCACTTCGACGATGCGCTTCACGTCGGGGTCGGCATCGACCATCGCACGCAGATCGGCAGCGGCGCGGTAGCCGTCGCGGTGTTTGGGCACTTCTTCGAAGCAGTACTTGAGCGGGGTGTCGCGGCCCATCACGAGTGGCGGCATCGCCTTCGCGATCTTGTCGCCCAGGCCGTAGGGATAGCCGAGCACACGCGCGGCGTCGCGCACCGCGTTGCGAGCCTTGATGGTGCCGAACGTGATGATCTGTGCGACGTGGTCGCGGCCGTACTTTTCCGCGGCGTAGCGGATCATTTCGTCGCGATAACGCGAGTCGAAGTCCATGTCGATGTCGGGCATCGACACGCGACTCGGATTGAGGAACCGTTCGAACAGCAGGTCGTACCGAATGGGGTCGAGGTCGGTGATGCGCAAGCAATACGCAACGGCGCAACCCGCGGCCGAGCCACGCCCCGGACCCACGCGGATGCCGCTTTCACGGGCGTGGCGGATGAGGTCCCAAACGATGAGGAAGTAGGAGGCGAACCCCATGTCGGCGATGACCTTCAACTCGTACGAGAGTCGTTCGACCGCTTCCTTCGGAAGCTTGTCCCCCCAGCGTTCCCGCGCACCCGCAGTGGTGAGATGTTTCAGGTACTCGATGTCGCTGGCGAAACCGGCGGGCACGGGGAACTCGGGCAGATGCACCTGGTCGAATTCGATGTTGACGTTCGCGCGCTCGGCCACCCACAGCGTGCTGTCGCAGGCCTGTGGCACTTCACGGAAGAGGTAGCGCATTTCTGCAGCCGACTTCAGATAGTGCTCTTCGCCCTCGAAACGGAATCTGTTCGGGTCGGACAACATCGACCCGGTCTGCACGCACAGGAGCGCGTCGTGAGCGGTGTGGTCGTCGCGATGCGTGTAGTGCGAGTCGTTGGTTGCAATCAGCGGAGCGCCGATTTTCTTTGCGATCTCGAACAACTTCGGGTTGGTTTCGATCTGCGCAGGGATGCCGTGGTCCTGAATCTCGACGAAGAGATTCTCTTTGCCGAAGATGTCCTGGAGCCTCGACGCGCGTTCGATCGCGCCCTTCTCGTCGCCGCGCAACAAGGCCTGCAGAACATGGCCGCCGAGACAGCCCGTGGTGCAGATGAGACCCTCGCTGTAGCGCGCGAGCAGGTCCCAGTCGAGCCGGGGCTTGTAGTAGTAGCCCTCGAGGTAAGCGAGGCTGGAAAGCTGAATCAGGTTGCGGTAGCCGATGTCGTTCTCGGCCAACAGCGTGAGGTGGTAGTAGAGCTTGCTGCCGGCGTCGGTGTCACCGCCGGTGTCGTCGATTCGGCCACGGCGCGCGGGGCGTTCGTGACGCGACTCGTGTGCCATGTAGGCCTCGGTACCGATGACGGGCTTGATTCCCTGCGCCTTGCATTCGCGGTAGAAGTCGAGGACCCCGTACATGTTGCCGTGGTCGGTGATTCCGAGCGCGGGTTGGCCGTCGGCAACCGCCGCGGCGACCAGTTCGTCGAGACGTGACGCACCGTCGAGCATCGAAAACTCGGTGTGGACGTGGAGGTGCGTGAAGGAACTGGTCATGACGGGTCAGGGACCCGAAATTACCAAATGGGTGTCGCTCGGCAGGCGCGAACTTCACCGCCGAAACGGGATCTCAGAGATATCTCAGCGATAACTCAGAGATACGGACCGTTCGGCTCACCGGGCGGGCCTTGGGGCATTCCGCCGGGAAGCTGACGCATCTGCTCGAGTTGCTGACGTGCCGCGATTTGTTGCGCGAAGAGTGTCGCCTGAATGCCGTGGAAGAGACCCTCGAGCCATCCGACGAGTTGCGCCTTTGCAACGCGCAGTTCTGCTTCGGACGGAACCGTCCCCTCGTGAAACGGCAACGCGAGCATGCGCAGTTCTTCGCGCAGGTCGGGCGACAACGCCTCGGAGAGTTCGACGATCGACCGTTCGTAGATCTCAGCCAGTCGTTCACGACTCGGTTCGTCGAGCGTCGTCGCATGTGCTTCGTCGAGCAGTTGCTTCACCATCGACCCGATGCGCATCACCTTTGCGGGCTCGGTGATCGTTTCGGATTCGGGCTGGTTTCCGCCGGGCGTGAGAACTTCGGGGGTTTCGCTCATCGTGGTGCAACTTTAGATTGACGTCACGTCACGTGCACCAGCAGGGGCACCTCGACCTCGGCCGCAGTCATGCTGCCGTGACGGCACTGCAGGACGAAATGGCCCCCGTCGGCCGGGTCGTCGAAGGAGATGTCGGTGAACGGGACAAGCGCCACATCGCCCAGTCGCCGCAGTGCGGGCGCCCGCACGACGGGACCGAACCAACCCTCGTCGACCACTCGATCGCGTGACACCACCCATGCGACGTCGCCGAACAGGTCGGTCGCCGCGGCGAGGAGTTCGCGCTCGGCACCTTCGCGCGCGTGAAGCCAACGGAAACGGCCCTCCCCCGATTGTCTGCGCACGAGACGCATCAACTCGACAGGCGGCCTCACGATGTTGTCGCCGACATGCACCTGACCGTGGTCGGCCGTCACGTACAGCGCGGTGCCCACCGGCAGCGCATCGATGAGGTCTGCAACGAGGTTGTCGCACGCACGAAGTTCCGCGTCGTAGTACGGCCCGAAGCCTCGCTCGTGGGCGACCTTGTCGAGTCCGTCGTAGTAGGCGTACACGAGGGGCTCGCCCTGGGCCAGCAGTTCGCCGACGATGACGGGAATGCTGGATGCGGCGCGCCACCCCGCCGGACGCGAACCGCGGAGGTGTGCCTCGGTGAAGCCGGTGTCCTCGAGCTCGGCCTTCGACACGACCGGCACACGCACCCCCATGAATGGCTGACACGGCTGCACATCGGCCGGTGCGTGGACCCGCCGCAGGTCGCCACGTTCATCGCCCCAGCGCAGCGTGTTCATGACGCTCGTTCCCATGTCCATCCGGTAGCCGACAACACCATGCTCCCCCGGGCACGTGCCCGTCGACAGTGACGTGAGTGCCGTCGCAGTCGTCGTCGGGGCCACCGACGTGATCGTCGAACCTGCGAGACCCGCAAGGGTCGGCGCCAAGTACTCACGGGCACGCAACTGGTTCCAGCCCATCCCGTCGACGAGCAGCACGACCCGACGCGCCACGGTCGTGTCGTGGTCGACCATCCAAGCGGGAATCTCGTGTGCCGTGCCGGCCGGGGCGAGTGCGGCACGCAGCATCCACGGCATCACGTCGACCAGCGATCCGCTGCCGTATCGCGGCAAAACGGGAGACGGGGCGACGTTCACGCATTGATTCAACCAGATGGCTGTCGGCAAAGGTGCCACGTTCTACGATGAGTCTGTGCGTGTTTCAACGAGAGGCGACTACGCGTGTCGCGCGCTGCTGTCGCTGGCATTGCATGCCGACACGGCCGGCCCGACGTCGGTGCGCGACATCGCAGAGCGCACGGGTCTCCCCCAGCCCTATCTCGAGCAGATTCTCCTCGCGCTGAAGGGTGCCGGTCTCGTGCGTTCGAAGCGCGGCGTCGGAGGCGGGTACGTGCTCGCCAAGGATCCGAACGAAATCAAACTCGCGGAGATCATTTCCGCCGTCGACGGTCCGATCACCGTCGGCGACTTCGGCCAGCCGCATCAGGATGGAGCGTGCAGCCACGAAGGTCAATGCGTCCTCCTCGCGATCTGGGACGGAGCCGGCCAACACATGCGGCACCATCTCGAGCAGTACACGCTCGCAGGTATCGCCGCAGCGGCGAAGGGTGCCGCGCCGTGGCCGGAGATCAATCACCCGCACTGAGGCGGGAAATCAATCCTGCGATGTCGGCGGGCAGCGCCGCCTCGAACGACATCTCTGTGCCGTTGGTCGGGTGGGCAAACGTGAGCCGCACCGCATGCAACGCGGGACGCGAGAACGGAACCGTCGAGCGCACTCCGCCGTACGTTGCATCACCGAGCACCGGATGTCCGACAGCAGCGAGATGCACACGAATCTGGTGTGTACGACCGGTTTCGAGCTCGCAACGAACGAGACTCGCGATGATCGGTTCGTGGAACTCGCGCAACACCGCGTAGCGGGTGCGGGCGAACTTGCCGTCGACCCGCACGGCCATCTTCGTCAATTCGCGTGCATCACGGCCGATTGCGGCGTCGATGACGCCGGACTTCGCGTCGAACGTCCCGACGGCGACGGCGACGTACTCGCGATGCACGAGACGCTGCGACAACTGGTCGACAAGTGACTCGTAGGCCTCGGCCGAGCGTGCGACCACCATGAGCCCCGTCGTTCCCGCGTCGAGGCGATGCACGATTCCCGGCCTGAACGGGTCGCCCACCGCGGCGATCTCGGGATACAACGCAAGAAGGCCATTGACGAGGGTGCCGGTCGGATTGCCCGCTCCCGGGTGAACAACCAGACCCTGCTGCTTGTCGACCACGATGACGTCGTCGTCGGCGTGCACGACGTTCACCCGCACCGAAGCGTCGCCACGTGGTCGTTCCTTTTCGGGCAACAGCGCGGTGTCGATGGTGATCGACTGGCCCTCTTCGAGCTTCACCTTGCCCGCCACGGCCGGTTCACCGTCGATGGTGACGCCCCCGCCCGCAATGAGCGCCGCTGACTGCGCACGACTGAGGTCGGCCAGCAACGCCACCACTCGATCGAGCCTGTCACCGGCGAGAGCCGAGGGAATCTCCTCTTCGATCATTCCGCTTCCTCACTCAACCCGGGACTCGAGGTCCGCCGCAGGCTTCTCCGGCATGAGGGACGCAATGACGAGAGCACCGGCTCCGAGCACGATCGCCGCATCGGCGATGTTGAAGATCGGCCACCACTGCAGGTCGATGAAGTCGACGACCGCGCCCCGCAGCCACGCGTCGCCGCGGAACAGGCGATCGACAATGTTGCCTGCGGCACCGCCGGCGACCATCCCGACGAGCACCGCACCCGGCTTCGTGTCACGACGCAAACCGACCAACAGGTAGGCCACGACGATCACACCGACCACGGCGATGATGGGACCGATGCCCTGACCCTTTGCAAAAGCCATGCCCGTGTTGAAGGCAAGGTTGAATCGCAACGACCCCACGACGTCGATGGTGCGACCATCGCCAAGGGCGTTCAACGCCCAGTGTTTCGTGGCTTGGTCGGCCACGACGATCGCGACGGCAATCAGTGCCGTCAACGTACGCAGTGACTTCACCGGCGGCCGATGCCCCCGACGCGTTCTTCGACGAGTTCGGTGGTCCACGGGATCGCCTTCAAGCGCTCGCGCGGAATCGGCTTGCCGGAGTGCTGCGAGTAGCCGTACTCCCCGACTCCCATGCGAGCCAGTGCGGCGTCGATCTCGTCGACCGTCTGACGGGCCTGCGCCGACAACGTGAGATCACGCTCGCGCTCGACGACCATCGTGTCGCCCTCGCCACCTTCGTCGTCGAACTGCACGTCACCCATCTCGGCGTCTTCGATCAGCTGGTTCGCCTCGTCTTCGAGACGTGTTGCCTGACCGACCAACTTGATGCGCTCTTCCAGGAGAAGATCGCGTTGGGCAAAGAGGAACTTCAGATCGAATTCACGGGTCGAGGTGATGCCGTCCCGCGACTCACCCTTCACGATCGGCGGCTTCTCCATCGCCTTCTTGCGACGTTCGGCCTCTTTGCGCTCGGCTTCCGCACGGCGCTCGGCCTCCTTTGCCTGACGTGCAGCCTCACGCTCGGCCTCTTTGCGCTCGGCTTCCGCACGACGCTCAGCCTCCTTTGCCTGACGTGCAGCCTCACGTTCGGCAGCCTTGCGCTTGGCCTCGGCCTCTTGCTCTTTCTTCTTCAGCGCAAGCTCGCGCTCCTTCGCCTTTTTCATGGCGAGGAGTTCACGCTCCTTCGCCTTCTTCATGGCGAGGACCTCACGCTCCTTCGCCTTCTTCATGGCGAGGACCTCACGCTCCTTCGCCTTCTTG
>JBBANY010000009.1:0-26554 GCA_040401695.1 Ilumatobacteraceae bacterium | reverse complement strand
CTCACGCTCCTTCGCCTTCTTCATGGCGAGGACCTCACGCTCCTTCGCCTTCTTGGCAGCCGCGGCCTCGCGCTGACGGGCCTTTTTCTCTGCTTCGGCGCGCTTCTTCTCGGCCGCACGCTTCTTGGCGAGGGCCTCGCGTTCCTTCGCAGCCTTCTTCTTCAGCGCAAGCTCACGTTCCTTCGCCTTCTTCTTGGCGAGGACCTCACGCTCCTTCGCCTTCTTCGCAGCAGCGGCCTTCTTGGCAGCGGACGCCGACACCTTGTTTTTTGCCGGTGCAGCCTTTTTCTTGGCTGGGGCGGCTTTCTTCTTGGCGATAGGCTTCTTCTTGGCCGGCGCGGGTTTCTTCTTCGCGGCGGGCTTCTTTTTGGCCGGCGCAGACTTCTTGACGGTTTTTTTGGCCGACTTCTTCGCCGTTTTCTTGATCGGCTTCTTCGCTGCCATCGCCTTCTCCTGTCCGTGGGTGCGAGGAGTCTAGGACGCGATGGCCATCCAGATGCGTACCGCGGCGCCTTCGACCGTTTCCACGTGCTGGGGCTCACCGGACCCTGCGCCGAGAATGACGGATGTCGCGAGAACCTCGCCCGAAATCATGCCGAGATGCGGCTCCAACTGCGCGAGCAACGCGGGTGGACCATCGATACAGACCGTGACGCGGTCGCTCACGTTCAAGTCGAGTGCGCGTCGGGTTTGCTGGAGAGTGCGGACCATGTCGCGCGCCGCGCCCTCTGCTTCGAGTTCGGGGGTGACTTCCACGTCGAGCACGACGACACCGCTGGCGGCACCGAGGGCCGCGCTGGCGCTGCCCGGCGCGGCAACCAGCTTCAGCGTGAACTCGCCCTCCTGCAACGTGATTCCACCGACAACCGGCACCCCGTTGTCGATCGTCCACTCGCCTTTCTTGACCGCGGCGATGACGGACTGCACCTGGGCGCCGAGACGAGGACCGAGTGCCTTTGGCAACACCTGCAGTTCGCGCGTCGCGACTGATCCGACGTCTGTGCTGAAGTGGATGTCGCGGACGTTCACTTCGTCACGGATGATGTCGGAAAACGCCGCAGCCCCGGCGAGGTCGGGTGAAGCGACGGTGAGGGACCGCAACGGCAGACGCACACGACGGTTGTGCGCCTTGCGCACGGAAAGCGCCGTCGAGCAGATGTCGCGCACACCATCCATTGCAGTCACAAGATCCGCGTCGGCGGGAAGGTCGGCTGCCGAGGGCCAATCGGTCAGGTGGACGCTGCGCTCACCGGTCAAGCCACGGAAGATCTCTTCGGCAAGCAGAGGCTGCAACGGCGCGATCACGCGACACAGAACATGGAGAACCGTGTGCAGCGTGTCGATGGCCTCTTGGTCGCCCGACCAGAACCGGTCGCGGCTGCGGCGCACGTACCAGTTGGTCATGACGTCGAGGAACGAACGGATCGTCGCACACGCCTCGAACAGGTCGTACGCGTCGAGCTGCTGAGTGAGGTCAGAAACCAAGTCGTGGGTCTTGGCGAGAACGTAACGGTCGAGAACGTTCGTGCTCGAAGTCGACCATTTGCCCGTGGCACCCTCGGCGTTTGCGTAAAGCGAGAGGAAGTACCAGGTGTTCCACAACGGCAGTGCAACCTGCCGCACGGTCTCGCGAATCCCGGACTCGGTGACAGAGAAGTCCCCACCGCGCAGGATGGGCGACGACAACAGGTACCACCGCATTGCGTCGGCACCGTAGGTGTCGAAGACGTTCATCGGGTCGGGATAGTTGCGGAGGCTCTTCGACATCTTCTGGCCGTCGTCGCCCAACACAACGCCGTGGCCGACGCACGTGGAGAACGCCGGTCTGTCGAAGAGAGCGGTTGCCAGCACGTGCATCGTGTAGAACCAGCCGCGTGTCTGGGCGACGTACTCGACGATGAAGTCGCCCGGGTAGTGATGTTCGAACCACGCCTGGTTTTCGAACGGATAGTGCACCTGCGCAAAGGGCATCGAACCGCTCTCGAACCAGCAGTCGAGAACCTCGGGAACGCGACGCATCATCGACTTGCCCGTCGGGTCGTCCGGATTCGGCCGCACGAGTGCGTCGATGTTCGGCCGGTGCAGGTCGACGACCTTCGTCCCGAAGTCTGCTTCGAGTTCCGCGACACTGCCGTACACGTCGACGCGTGGATAGGCGGGGTCGTCGCTCTTCCATACGGGTATCGGCGAACCCCAGAAGCGATTGCGACTGATCGACCAATCTCGTGCGTTGGCCAGCCACTTTCCGAACGTGCCGTGCTTCAGGTAGTCGGGAACCCAGCGAATCTGTTCGTTCAATTCGACCATGCGGTCGCGGAACTTGGTGACTTCGACGAACCAACTGGAGATGGCGCGATAAACGAGTGGCTGCGCGCACCGCCAGCAGTGCGGATACGGGTGGTCGTAGCTGTCGTGACGCACCACGTGCCCGGCTTCCTTCAGGTGGCGGATCACCTGGGGATTGGCTTCGAAGACGTGCGTGCCGGCCCACGGCGCGATCTCGGCCGTGTAGCAACCCTTTTCGTCCATCGGACAGATGGTCGGGATGCCGACGGCGTTGCAGGCGTTTTGGTCGTCTTCGCCGAAGCCCGGCGCCATGTGCACGACTCCCGTGCCGTCTTCGGTGGTGACGAAGTCGCCCGGCAGAACGCGGAACGCATTCGGCGTGTCGGCGAGGAACGAAAAGAGCGGCGCGTACGCGCGACCGACGAGTTCAGAGCCCTTCAGGGTGCCGACGCGCTCGGCACCGTCGAGTTCCTTTTCGTACGAACCGAGACGGGCCTCGGCCAGAACGTATCGGTGTCCGTCGGTCGCCTGCATGACCGCGTAATCGATGTCGGGGCCGACCGCGAGTGCGAGGTTCGACGGCAAGGTCCACGGCGTTGTCGTCCAGGCGAGAATCCGCTCTCCCGTTTCGAGCGTGAACCACACCGTGAGCGCCGGATCTTGACGATTGAGATAGACGTCGTCCATGCGCGTCTCTGTGTTCGACAGCGGCGTCTCACAGCGCCAGCAGTACGCGAGAACGCGGAAACCTTCGTAGATGAGACCCTTGTCCCACAACGTACGGAATGCCCACATCACACTCTCCATGTAGGAGAGGTCGAGCGTCTTGTAGTCGTTCGAGAAGTCGACCCATCGCGCCTGACGCGTGACGTAGCGCTCCCATTCGTTCGTGTAGCGCAGCACGCTGGTGCGGCACGCGTCGTTGAATCTGTCGATCCCGAAACGTGCGATCTCGGGATGACCCGAGATGCCGAGTTCCTTCTCCGCTTCGACCTCGGCGGGCAGGCCATGACAGTCCCAACCAAAGCGCCGTTCGACGCGACGGCCGCGCATCGTCTGGTAGCGCGGCACCGCGTCCTTCACGAAGCCCGTCAGCAAGTGTCCGTAGTGAGGCAAGCCGTTGGCGAAAGGCGGACCGTCATAGAAGACGAACTCATTCGAACCGTTGTCGCCGGCCGGACGATTGCGCACCGACGCGACGAAGGTTTCATCGGCGGCCCAGAACGCCTGAACCGCGTCTTCGACGGCGGGAAAGTTCGGCTGGGGGTCGACCTTCGGGTACGGCACGGAACTGCAGGGTACGGCTTTGGCGGAAAATCAGGCGATTCCGCAGCGCAGAATGAGCCGGCCGACGACGAACTGGAGCACCAGAATCACGACGATCGGCGAGAGATCGAAGCCCCCCATCGGCGGCAGAAAACGCCGCGCGTAGCCGAGCACGGGCTCGGTCACCTTCCAGAGGACCTCGTACACCTTGCTCATCGGCCCGCCGCCACGCAGCGGGAACCACGACAGGATGATGCGCACGAAAATGACGAGGACGTAGAGGTTGAGAACCTGACAGAGGATTTCGCGCATGGGGGGTGTCTCGCGAATCAGTCGTGGTGCGAGTGGCGTTGTGCCGACGGCTTGAGCAGGAAGACGCCCGACGCAACACGCTCCATCGAGCCGTTGAGCGCGTAACAGATTCCGCTCGCGAAGTCGATGAGACGACGCATCACTTCGGGCTCGGTCGTCTCGAGATTCATGATGACCGGCTGGCCTTCCTTGAAACGATCGGCGATTTCCTTGGCTTGTTCGAAGCGTTGCGGACGAACGGTGACGGGTTCACCACCTGCTGCAGTGAGCGGACGCACGGTTGCCGTCTGTCGCGGCGCACCGACCGGTCGCAGGCGCAGACCCGAATCATCGGGACGCGGGTAGGCACCACTGTCGGCGGGAATCGCGCCGCTCTCGTCTTCGTAGTCGTATTCGGGCCGCGGACGCTGCACGCGACCGGACGGATCGGCCGGGTATCCACGCGCGGGCCGGGCGGGACGTTCCATCTCGACGGACATGTCGTAGTCGTCGTACGCATCATCGGCTCCGAGGCCGAGATAGTCCATTGCTCGTCTCCACATCGACATGCCGAAAGGCTACCCGAGGCGGTCAGTCGGAACGGGGACGTTCACCGAAGATCCCCGTCCCCACACGCACGATCGTCGAGCCCTCTTCGATGGCAATACGAACGTCATGCGTCATACCCATCGACAGTTCGGCCAGACCGTTGTCCGCGGCGAGTCGCGCCGTCAGAGCAAACGCGGCTCGGGTCGCCACGGGATCCGCATCACTCGGGCCCATCGTCATGAGTCCTTCGACGAAGAGCCCCTCGCCCCGCGCCAGCGCGAGCAGCTGCCCGACGTCACCCGGAAGACAACCGGACTTCTGCTCTTCGCCCGTCGAATTCACCTGGAGCAGAACACGCGGCGCCGAGCCGAGCCGATCGGCTTGCTTCGCCAAGGTCGAGACGACCGAAACTCGGTCCACGGTGTGCCACAACGCGACATGCGGCGCGAGGGCCTTGATCTTGTTCGACTGCAGATGGCCGATGAAGTGCACGGGCAAGGGGGCCGCTCCACCCGAGCGCTCGATCTTGTCGACCAACTCTTGTGCGTAGTTCTCCCCCACCGCATCGCACCCCGCATCTCGAGCCGTCGCCCACGCGGAGACATCGAAAGTCTTCGTCACCGCAACGATGCGCACCGCGCGCGAATCGCCGCGGAGTTCACCGATCAGCCGCCGCAGATCCTCGACACGTCGTGCAACGACATCGGCTGCGGGTGGTTGCGTGGCCACGTGTGCGACCGTGCGCCGATCTCTTCGGCTCGGAGCGTTACTTCAGGAACGACGGAACGTCGAAGTCGTCGTCGCCGCTGGTGTCGAGCGGATCCTTGTCGGCGAACGAGTCGCGGGCGACGGGCCGTGGCTGTGACTCGACGGAACGCAACGGCGCACGCTTTTGCTCGCCACCCTCCCAACGATCGAAACCGGCGGCGATGACGGTGACGCGGATCTCGTCGCCGAGCTCGTCGTCGATGACGGTGCCGAAAATGATGTTCGCGTCGGGGTGCGCAACACCGTGGACCACTTCGGCCGCGGCGTTCATCTCGAACAGACCCATGCTGGACGGGCCCGAAATGTTGAGCAGGATGCCTCGCGCCCCATCGATCTGGGCCTCGAGCAGCGGGCTCGTGATGGCCGCCTTCGCGGCCACGACGGCGCGGTTGTCGCCGCTTGCATGACCGATTCCCATGAGGGCCGTGCCTGCATTGCTGAGGATCATCTTCACGTCGGCGAAGTCGGTGTTGACGAGGCCCGGTGTCGTGATGAGGTTCGTGATGCCTGCGACACCATCGAGGAGGATGTCATCGGCCATCTTGAATGCATTGAGCAGGCTTGTCTTGTCGTTGGCGACGGTGAGCAGGCGATCGTTCGGAATGACGATGAGCGTGTCGACTTTTTCCTTCAGCTTCTGGATTCCGTTGTCGGCCTGAGTTGCGCGCCGACGACCCTCGAAACTGAACGGTCGCGTGACCACACCGATCGTGAGCGCTCCGAGCGAGCGGGCGATCTCGGCGATGACAGGCGCGGCACCCGTGCCCGTTCCACCACCTTCGCCGGCTGTGATGAACACCATGTCGGCGCCGCTGATCATCTCTTCGATTTCGTCGCGATGTGCTTCGGCGGCCGACGCACCAACCTCGGGGTTGCTGCCGGCGCCGAGACCGCGGGTGAGATCACGGCCGATGTCGAGTTTCACGTCGGCATCCGACATGAGCAAGGCCTGGGCGTCGGTGTTCACTGCAACGAACTCGACTCCCTTCAGGCCGGCGTCGATCATGCGGTTGACGGCGTTGACACCGCCGCCGCCGACACCGACGACCTTCATGACTGCGAGATAGTTCTGGGGCGCTCCGGCCATGGGCCAAGACCTCCGGGAGATCGAATAAATGGTGGGGTTATCTTTCCACGTTGAACCCCAAAACTGGTGAATACCGCCGATTGGTGATTCAGCGACCCGGGTCACCTTCCGGCTTCACCTGCCAGCAAGGATGGGATCTCCACTCGACAGGTCGATGCCGTTCAGGCTCTTCGGGTCGGTACGCCGCAACACGAGCACGAGGGCGACCATCTTCGAGCGCAGGTCGGTTGGTCGACCGAAGGTGACCACGGTCCCCGTCCGCAAGGTCATGAGGAGGTCGGTTCCACCCGTCACGCCCATGTTCAACATGAGCGGCGCAACCTCGGGCGGTAGTGAGGCGGCGACCTGAGCCGCGGCCGTGTAGGCATCGTCGGCCTGGGCCCCCGCCGGCAGGTCGGGCCCGATGCCCGTGATCTGCGTGTAGGCGGTCGGCTGGCCGGCGAGAACCGTGATCACCCGACCGTCGATGTCGATCACACGCGCCTGGTTGTCGGCACCCAGATACCAGGCGATCGGTTTGCGCTCGGCGATGTCGAGAACGACCGTCGACGGAAAGCGTCGCTTCGCCTGCGCGTCGCGCACCCACGGATCGGCTTTCAACACTTCCTCGACGGCACCGAGATCGAGGCTGAACACCGACTTGCCCCGCACGAGGTCGTCGGCGGAATCGAGGGTCGACTTCGCCGTGTAGCGCGCGCCGTCGATCACGATGTTGCGCACGCCGAAGAGTGGCGAAGCCAGAACGGCAAGGATGACCCCGACGATGGCGAGAGGCAGCAAGACCCATCCGACGATGCGCAAACGACGCCGGCCCTCCGCGCGACGCACCGCGATGCGACGCAGACGGAAACGGCGATCCCGCTTCACCACACCGTCGCTCTCGTCGTCGATTCGCACGACCGGCCCCGTGAGGTCGTTGTCGTCGATGACCAGTGGTGGCTTGCGCGCGTGGGTCAGGTCGTCGTCGGCCACGAGGTCGTAGCCGTCGATGAGGACGGTTTCTGTGTTCGCAATGGTTGGCGCGGTTTGGGAGACCGACGACACCACCGGCACGTCCCCGGTGTGCTTTTCAAACGCAGTCGTCAACTCGTCGAGCACCTCGGCGGGGACATCGTTGACCGCGCGTACGACCGGCGTCTCCCCCGTCACGCGGGGCGCGCCATCACTCGGAGTCGTTTCGTCAGTCATGTCCGCTCGCCACCGCAAGGTAGGCGTCAAGCCTCGCAGTTCCACTTGCGGACGACGCGTCTTTCGAAGTTGCGAAGGGAAGACCGGGAGCGAAGCCGACCAACCGCACTTCACTGCGCAGCGACAGACCCTCGGCTTCGAGCACCCGACGGTGCACTTCGAGCATCACGCGCACGACATCGGCACTCGACGCTCCTGCGTCGGCCTGGATGAAATTCGCGTGCTTGTCGCTGACCGCCGCACCTCCGATGCGCAGCCCGCGCAGACCCAACCTGTCGATGATCTCGCCGGCCGACCGCGCGCCGTTGTCGGGGTTGACGAACACCGAGCCCGCATTTTGTCCGCCGGGTTGATTGTCACGTCGCCAGCGCACGATGTCGGCGATCGCCGCGTCGCCCGCCCCCGGCGTCGTCGCCGTCAGATTCAGTCGCACCGCGATCACCACGTGGTGGTCGGCGAGGTCGGATCCACGGAATCGCAGACCCATTTCCGTCGCGGCCACACGCGCCCGATTACCCGTTCTCATGTCGACGATGTCGGCCTCGACGAGTGCAGCGATCATGTCCGAGCCGTGGCCGCCGGCGTTCATGCGCACTGCGCCACCGATGGATCCCGGCACGCCAACGGCCCATTCGAAACCTGCGACACCGAGCGCGCTGAGTTGCCTGGCCGCCACGGGCAACGGTGTCGCACCGCCCACGCGCACGGCAACCGTGTCGCCCGTTCGCTCGACGACCTCGACCCCGCTCGCAAACTCTCCCAACACAACGCACAGACCTGCAAACCCACCATCGGCGACGAGCATGTTGCTGCCCCGACCCATCACGACGATCGGCGCCCGCGACTCGCCACGCAGTCGTGCGACGTGCAGAAGTTCGTCGATGTTGCGTGCCGTCACGAGCACCCGCGCGTTCCCGCCCGTCTTGTAGGTGGTGCGCTCACCCATCGGCGCGTTCTCTGCGACTTCGAGACCCCCATCGCGCAGTCCGGCGGCGATACGCCTCAGGTCGGCTTCGACCAGAACTTCGTCCGGGAAGGTCTCGATGGCGCCGCATCCGAACGACACGCACACGTCGTTGGCACGCAGTTCGTCGGTGACGGCTGCAACCAGTTCGCCACGCGTCGCACACCACCGCACGTCGGTGCCCGGATGAGCACCGAGAACGGCATCGACCACGAGACGACCGGTGACGCCGGGGATCGGCGTCGTTCCCGAGGCGTAGATGTCGGTCACGAAAACCACGTCAGCCGCGGTGAATGCAACGCCGTACTGGTCGGACATCGCCGCCATACGGTGGAACCTGTTCGGTTGGAACACGGCGACGAGACGACGTTCGGCAAGACTGCCTGCACGCGTCGAACCCAGCACTGCGCTGATTTCCGTCGGCAGGTGGGCGTAGTCATCGACGAGGACGGCGCCACCCACTTCGCCCCGCAGTTCGAAGCGACGTCCGACACCGCGGAATGCCGCCATCTTCGCCATGCATGCGTCGAGCGACGCGCCGTTCAGCAGCGCAAGAAGCAGTGCAGCCGTCGCATTCAACGCGTAGTGGCGTCCCTGGGCCCGAAGTTCGACACGCAAGCCGGATCTCCCGCTGAAGAGTGCGGCCACACGGTCGACCTCGAATGCAAGATCGAACGACAGGTGTGTCGTGCCTTGGGTGACGTTGAGGACACGCACGTCGGCGGCCGGAGATTCGCCGTAGGTCACGACATCGCGACGCGCCGCGCGAAGTTGCTCGGCGAGCGCGGCCAGCGCCACGTCGTCGGCACACAGAACCATCGGGCCAGTCACGTTGTGGGCAAAGCGGGCGAAGCTTTCGGCGATCGCATCGGTCGTGCCGAAGTGGTCGAGGTGGTCGACGTCGACGTTGGTGATCACGGCGGCAGTCACCGGAAGTTGCTCGTGCGTGCCGTCGCTTTCGTCGGCCTCGACGACGAAGGGACCGTCCGCCGACCACGCCCCGTTCGTCCGCAAGTCCGGTGCGTCGCCTCCGACGACGAAGCCGCAACCTCCGGCATCGCCGCCGAGCATGAGCGCAAGCAATGCGGACGTCGACGTCTTGCCGTGCGTTCCCGCGACCGCAATGGTGGGGGCTCGTTCGCACAGCGCCGCGAGCATGCCGGCTCGGCTGAGCGCGGGAATCCCCCGCTCACGTGCCGCCGCCATTTCGATGTTGTCGACCGGCACCCCGGATGAGGCACACACCGCATCGCAGCCGTCGACGTACGACGCTCGGTGGCCGACGCGAACTTCGATTCCCTCGTCGCGCAGCGCTGCGACCACGTCGCTTTCGCGAACGTCGCTGCCCGAGACCACGTGCCCCGCACCGTGCAGCGCCCGGGCAAGGGCGCTCATCCCGGGACCGCCGATGCCGACGACATGAAGACGGCGCCGCACGTCGAGCACCGGCGCGTCGGGACCGGCCGTGTACTGCGCGCGTGGACCGATGATCGCGTCGACGAGGGAAGGCCCCCGATGCGCATCGCCCAACGCCCGTGCGGACGAACTCATGCGTTCGAGGCGACCCGGATCACCGCGCAATGCCCTGACTTCATCGGCGAGACGGCTCGCCGACAGTTCCGCCTCAGGCAGCAAGACGGCGGCACCGATCGATGACAATTGACGGGCGTTGTGCTCTTGGTGGTTCTCGGCTGCACCGGCCCAGGGCACGACGATCGCAGGGATGCCCACGGTTGCGAGCTCTGCGATCGTGCTGGCACCCGCGCGGGTGACCATGATGTCGCACGCCGCGTAGAGCGCGGCCATGTCGTGTTGGTACGCGACCACGATGCGACGGCCAGCACCGGTCGAAGCCGCCTTCACTTCGGCAAAGCGCGGCCCGGTGACGTGATACCAGATGACGTCCGAGAGGTCGGCGGGCGGGTCCGCCACAAGCGCGGACACGGCCTCGTTCAAGACACCCGAACCGAGCGAGCCGCCGACGACGCCGACGACGAATCCTTCCGCAGGCAACCCGAGCAGGCTCCGCGAACGCGCCCGCTCGGCTCCGCGGTCGAGCAGCCGGATTGCGCGACGAACCGGTGCGCCGGTGACGGTCGCCGGGTCGAGCGGCGATGTCGGGTCGGCGACCGTGACGGTGTCGGCGTGCCGCGCCTGACGGCGTGTGGCAAGACCCGGTCGCGAATCGTAGGAAACGACCACGGTGCGGATTCCGAGTCGTCGTGCGGCCCACATCGCAGCGACGCTTCCGTAGCCGCCCACCGAGACGACGACCTCGGGTTGCAGTTCGCGCAGCAAGGCGGTGCATCGCTGCCGTGCCGCGACGAGGCGCGACACCGTGCCGACGTTGGCCGCGACGGCGGCCGGCGCCAACGAACGTTTCAAGCCGGTGACGGGAAGAAGCGTGTGCGGGTAATCAGTTTCACCAAGAATTCGGCCGTCGACACCGCGCACGGTTCCGATGAAGTGGATGTCGTGCGCATCGACGCCACGCTCTTCGAGCATCTCGGCAATCGCGATCGCAGGAAGAACGTGACCACTCGTGCCGCCACCCGTGATGACGACGCTCGTCACGATCGACTCACTTCATGTTGCGCGCGACGTTCAGCAACAGACCCGCGGCCGCCATCGACACGAGAAGCGAACTGCCTCCGTAGGAAATGAACGGAAGGGTGAGACCCGTGACGGGCATCGTCGCGGTGACCCCACCGATGTTGATGAAGGCCTGCACCGCGAACCATGAGGTAATTCCACCAGCAATCAGGGCTCCAAAGACGTCTCTCGCCCCGAGAGCCGCCTGGATACCGAAAAGAACGAGGCCGAGGAACATGCCGAGCACCGCGAGCACCCCGAGAAGACCGAATTCCTCGGCGATGATGGCGAAGATGAAGTCGCTGTGCGCGAGCGGCACGTAACCCCACTTGCCGGCACCCTCGCCGACACCCACTCCCGTGATCCCGCCGTTCGCGATGCTGATCATCGACTGGTACACCTGGTACCCGTCGTGCAGTTTCGTCTCGTCGAGATTGAGGAATGCAGTCCAACGGTTGCGTCGATAGTCGACCCGCATCACCTCTGCGACGCCGGCGACACCCATCGCAACACCCGTGAACACGAGGACCGACACCTTCGTTCCGGCGATGAACAACACTCCAAAGACGATCGCACCGAACACGATCGCGCTCCCGAGGTCTTTCTGCATGACGCAGAGACCGGATGCGATGCCGAGGAAGACGATCACGGGCCAGAACGTTCGGCGCAGGTCTTGCACCTCGCGGAACCGCTCGGAGAGCACCTTCGCGCAGACGAGCAGCACCGCGATCTTCAGGAACTCGGACGGCTGAAAGCCGAGCACGCCGGTGCCGACCCATGCCCGCGCGCCACGCACCTCGACACCCCACCCGGGCACGAACGGCAGGAACATCGCTACGACACCCACGCCGAAGATCGCGGGCGCCCACTTCTTCCACACGATGTATGGCATGCGATAGGTGAAGAACATCACGAACGCGCCGATGGCCGCCCAGAACAGCTGCTTGTTGAAGATGTACATCGGCGAGTTACGACTGTGGAGCATCGATACCGACGATGCGGAGAGCACCATCACCAGACCGAACATGACGAGGAGGATCGTGATTGCGAGGATGCCGAAGAATGCGGCCGGGGGCGGACCCGAGGTGAGTTTGCGGTTGGCCGCGATGCCCGTGCGTTCGAGTGTCGCACGACGGCGATCGGCGACTGACAGGTTCCCCTTCATTGCGGAGTCGAGATTTGCAGATTTGACGGTCGAAGTCATTGATGCCCCCCGACGAATTCGCGTACGTGACGAGCGAAGTCCCGCCCGCGCTCTTCGTAGTTGCGGTACCAGTCGAAACTGGTGCAGCCCGGCGACAGCAGCACGACGTCTCCGGCCGCAGCGAACGATCCGGCGAGCGCGACGGCTTCGCCCATCGACGTGGCGAGGGCCGAGGGGCACCGTCCGGCGAAATGAGACACGACCTCTTCCCCGCTTTCCCCGATTCCAACGACTGCCTTCACCGAGGTACCGACCTGCGCAATCCCCGCCAGGTCGAGCCCTTTGTTGCGGCCTCCGGCGATGAGGACGATCGAGGGAAAAGCGCGGAGTGCCGTTGCGACCGCATGCGGCGACGTCGCCTTTGAGTCGTCGTACCAGGCGATGCCTCCCGACTCGATCACGAACTCGATGCGGTGGTGCGACGGCTTGAACGTGGCGAGCGCCGCGGCGACACCGGCGTGCGAGCCGGTACCGGATTCGAGAACCGTCGCTGCAGCTGCGAGCGAGTTCGTGATGTCGTGCGGAAGGGCACGCGGCATGCCCTCCGAGGCGATGATCTCGACTCCGGCCGCCAAGAGTCGACCATCGATGCACGCGTAGTCATCGTCGGCATCGAAGCCGAACGTCACGACCCTCGCCCGCGTGTTGCGGGCCGCGCCCACGATCGTGGGGTCGGCGGACGGCGCGACCGCGACGTCATGTGCGGTTGCGGCGGCCCAGATGCGGGCCTTCGACGCACGGTACGACACCATGTCGCGGTGCCAGTCGAGGTGGTCGGGCGCGAGATTCAGCCAGGCGCCCGCTTCGACGCGGAAGTCGCGCGTCAATGCGAGGCGGAAACTCGAACATTCGACGACGAACGCGTCGACGTCGTCGTCGAGTGCCGCGATCAGCGGGGTCTCGGTGTTGCCGACGGCTGCAACGCGACGCCCGGACTCGCGGATCATTGCCGCAGCGAGCAGCGTCGTTGTCGTCTTGCCGTCGGTTCCCGTGATGCCGATCATCGGCCGGGGGCCGCCGGTGCGCTGCTGTTCCCATCGGTATGCAAGTTCGATCTCCGACAGCATCTCCCTGTCGAGGTCGTTGGCGACCGCGAACAACGGGTGCGATTCGGGCACGCCCGGTGCGGGCATCACGAAGTCGACGTTCTTCACCAAACCGGACAACGTGCCGAGGTCCGGCGAGATGCTGAGGCTCGCACCAAGTTCGGCCGCCAGCGCGTCGTGCGCCGGGTTGGGCTTGTCGTCGACGAGGACGGGTTCGATTCCCCGCGCGACGAGCGCGCGCGCCACCGCGTTGCCCGCAATGCCAAGACCGAACACCAACGCCCTCAACGTCAACCAACCTGCTGCGTGAAGTCGCCGATGAAGAGTGCGAGCGCGGTCGCGACGCAGATGCCTTGAATGATCCAGAAACGGATGATGACGCTCGTCTCGGGCCAACCAACCAGTTCGAAATGGTGGTGGATTGGCGACATGCGCAGCAGACGGCGCTTGCGACCCGACGCCTTGAACACACCCATCTGAACCGCAACCGAGCCGGCCTCGAACACGTTGATGCCGCAGATGAGGACGAGCAGCAGATGCGTGTTCGTGGTGACAGCGAGCAGGCCGAGCGCGGCGCCGATGCCCAACGCGCCGACATCACCCATGAAGATCTTCGCCGGCGCAGCGTTCCACCAGAGAAACCCTGCGCACGCGCCGGCGAACGCTGCGGACAGCACCGCCAGGTCGAGCGGATTCACGAGGCCGTACAACTCTGGGTTGCGGAACGCCCAGTACGCGATGATCGTGTATGCGAGGAAAGACAAGAGCGCCGAGCCGCCGGCGAGGCCGTCGAGGCCGTCGGTCACGTTCACCGCGTTGGTCGCGCTCCACACCATGACCGCACCCCACACCACCCACACGGGCCACGGAAGTTCCCAGCCCGGGTTGTCGGCACGCGTGATCGAGAAGTTCTGGCTGACGTTCGTCGCGGTTGCGAGCCACCAGAGGAACAGAACCGTGAGCCCGAAGGTCACATAGCCCTTCTTCTTCCAGAAGATTCCGCGGTTGTGCGCCTTGCGCACCTTGATGAAATCGTCGAGGAAGCCCATCGCCGCCATCACGACGATGCACGCCCACATGATGAGCGCCTGGTCGGAGAAAGCGAGCCCTTCGCGCACGTGCGCAACGGCCCAACCGACGAATGCCGACACCACGATCGCGACACCACCCATCGTGGGCGTCCCCTGCTTGTAGTTGTGATGGGTCGGCCCGAGGTCTTCCTTGCCGAGAATCGGCTGCCCACGGCCGATCCGACGGAAGAACGTGATGAGGTACCGCGTGCCGAACAGCGACACGAGCATCGCCATGGCCCCACCGATGAATACCGCGATCATTTCGCACCTCCCATGACCCGCAGAAGTGCACCGCGCGCCTCGTCCATGTCGTCGAAGTCGTGTGTCACCGTACCAATCGTCTGACCTTGCTCGTGGCCTTTCCCCGCGATCACGACGACGTCACCGGTCGATGCGTGTGCAATCGCATTGTTGATCGCATCACGGCGATCGAGAATGACTTGGAATTTTTCACCGCGAGAACTACCGGCTCTTACATGCTGTGCGATCACCGCGGGATCCTCGGATCGAGCATTGTCGGTGGTGACGATGACAACGTCGGCAAGTTGCCCGGCAACGTCTCCCATCAGCGGACGCTTCGTCGCATCCCGGTCACCACCGCAGCCGAACACGACCGACAACTTCGCGCCGGGGCCAAGCGTCGACCTGGCCGCCGAGAGAACCGCACGCAACGAATCCGGAGTGTGGGCATAGTCCACGTACACCGAGAACGGCGCCGCGACATCGACACGCTCGAGACGCCCGGGAACGCGATCGAGAGTTGCAAGACCCCGAACGATGTCGGCGTCGGCGATGCCCAGCACCTTTGCGGTCGTCGCCGCGGCGAGCGCGTTGTACAGGTTGTGGCGACCACCCAACGGCACGACGAGATCGACACCCCGCCAGGACAACTCGCACGACGACAGCGACTCGACGGAACCCACGACATCGGCAAGCCCGAATCCGTGCAGGTTCTCTGCTCGGCCGGCTTTGGTGAGGCGTTCGAAGAGAATGCGTCCGTGTTCGTCGTCGACGTTGATGATCGAGTCAGTCGCCGTGCCGGGCTCAAAGAGCCGGGCCTTTGCCTCGAAGTACGCCTCCAGCGATCCGTGGAAGTCGAGGTGATCGTGTCCGAGGTTCGTGAACACCGCCGCACGAAATGTCGTCCCGTAGGTTCTGTCGAGAACGAGGGCATGTGACGTCACTTCCATGATGACGACCCGACGACCGGCATCGACTGCAACTCGCATCGCTCGTTGCAGATCGGGTGCTTCGGCCGTCGTTCGCGAACCGCTCAGCGTGCCGAAAACCTCGGGCTCAAGACCGGCCGCCTTGCAAATGGCCGCGAGCATTGCCGCGGTCGTCGTCTTGCCGTTGGTTCCCGTGATTCCGACGACGGGCACTTCACGACTCGGATTGCCGTGCACCGCCGCGGAACACACCGCAATCGCTTTTCGCACCGTGGACGGATCGACGACGAGGATCGGCACGGCGACGCCCGCAACCGGCCGCGACACGAGCAAAGCAACCGCGCCCTGCCTCACCGCCGCCGACGCATGATCGTGGCCGTCGTGAGACCCGCCGACGACACAGCAGAAAAGCGAGCCCGGCGTCACCGCGCGGGAATCAAGATGAACGTCGCGAATGTCGGCGTCGCCCGTGCGCGAGCGCAACCAGCCGTTGCGGTCGAGTTCGGCAGCCAGGGCGGAGAGCTTCACCGTCCGGCTCCGCCTAGTGCCCCGACTCACCGGCTCGCGCGTACGGGTCGACCTTCGAGCACGGTTCGGTGGTTGCCGGTGGCTTGATGCGCAGTTCGCGGGCGACGAAAGCACCGATGTCGGAGAAGACGGGTGCAGCGGCCGTGCCTCCGAAGCGGTCGCGCGATCCCGCATCGGGTTCGTCGATCGACACGAGGATCGTCACCTGCGGGTCTTCGGCCGGAAGGAAACCCACGAAGCTGGCGAAGTACTTGCGACCGGTTTGGTCGGATCCGTACGTGCCGTCCTTCTGGACCTTGTAGCCGGTGCCCGTCTTGCCCGCGACGGTGAGGCCCGGGATCTTTGCGAGCGTGCCCGTTCCGTAGCAAACGACGTCACGCATCATCATGTTCATCTGCGTGGCGGTTTCCTGCGTGAGCACGGGCCGCGTCGACGATGCGGCGACGTCGTGCTTGCGACCTTCCGCGTCGATCGTTGCCTGCACGAGGCGCGGTGCGACGTACGTGCCGTTGTTGGCGACGACATTGACGGCGGACACCAACTGCAACGACGTCGATGCGAAGCCGTACCCGTAGGCGACCGTGATCTTCTCGGTGCCCTGCCACTCGTCGGCAGGCTTCAGAATGCCCGGGCTCTCGTTCGGAAAATCGAGGGCGGTCTTGTCGCCGAAACCGAACGCGTGAAGGTACGACTCGAGCGTCGATGTCGACACACGCTGTGCGGTGAGCACCGTGCCGAGGTTCGATGACTTGACGAGGATCTCCCTGACGGGCATCGCCTGCGTCGGGTGCGGGTATGCGTCGCGAATGACGTATTCGTCGAATTTCTGGATGCCCGGAACGTGGAAGACGCTCTCGGGAGTGACCGCACCCTCGTTCAATGCTGCGGCGATACTGAACACCTTTGCAGTCGAGCCCGTTTCGTGAGCCTCGACGGCGGCGTAATTGCCGTTGTTCGAGTACGTGCCGTCATCCTTGCGACGGATGTTGGCCATCGCATAGATGTCACCGGTTTTCGTGCTCATGACAATGGCGGTTCCACCGCGCGCACCGACCTGGCGCACCCGCGCGAGAAGCACCTGGTTCAACTGGAACTGGATGGAACGGTCGAGTGTGAGCACCAGGTCGTTGCCCGGCACCGGATCGACCTCGACGTTGCTCGCACCGGGGATCGAGCGACCATCCTTGTCCTGCTCGCGCACGAAACGACCGTCCTTGCCGGTGAGCACGTCGTTGTACTGGGCCTCGAGACCTGCGATACCGACGCCCTCGGTGTCGGTCGTACCCACGACGGCGAGCGCGGACGAATCGACGACCATGCGGTCGGGTTCCTTGTACGCGCCGACTCCGGGCAGTCGCAGATCGGTCACCGCCTTCGCGCGCGCCGGGTCGATCTGACGTGCGACGAAAGTGAAGCTCGATGCCTTCGCCGTGAGCTCGGCCGCGAGCTCCTGCTCGCGCGCTGCGTCGAACTGCATCAGTCCCGCGATCGCGCGCGCGGTACCCGCCGCGTCGACGACCATCGTCGGATCGGCATACAGCGTCATCTTCGGCACCGACATCGAGATCTCTCGACCGTTGCGGTCGAAGAGTGCACCGCGCTCGGCGCGAAGAGTCGTCGTGCGCATGCGCGCATCGAGACCCGCCGCGCGGTATTCGTCCCCCGACACGGTCTGCAGGTATCCAACCTTCACCACGAGCGTGAGAAGCAGAACGACCAAGACCCCGACCGCCCAGCGGAGACGACGCTTGATCGGCGGCGTGGCCTGGCGCGTCTTTGTCGGACGAACGAGGATGCTGCGAACGAAGCGGAACCCCGGCGACCGACGACGACCGGACGTTCCGCGCCGCGACGCAGAACGTTGCGGTGCAGGCCGCCGCGTGGACGGCCGCGAACCGCGCTGGGGGTGACGTCCACTCGACGGTGTGCGCGCAGATGTACGCGCTGCAGGACGCTTCGAGGATCCACTCGAGCGACGCTGGGGCTCGACGACGCGCACGTGTGCTCGCTGCCGACGCGCGGAATCCGTCGACCCTGAAGCATGCTGGCGAACCGTCACGGTGCGCCGTCGACTTCCGACTTGATGCGGCCGAACTCGTCGAGCGGCGACGTCGCTTCATCGGCGACACGATCCATCAGGTCACCGGTCGACGCGAGAACCGTGGCGACGATGTCGGCATCGACGGGGATGAAGCGCGCGTTGCCTGCCGGCTTCATTCCCAACTTCGCGGCCTCCGAAGAGAGACGGCCCGGCGACTCGAGAAATGCACGCTCGTGGCGAAGGTCGTTGTAATGATCACGTGCCATCACGACGGATCGGTTGAGACCGTCGAGACGCATCTGCTGCTTGGCAAGTTCCGTGCGCAACAGCGCGGCGAAGAACAAAAGGGCACAGAGAACCGCTGCGACGACCGTGACGACTCCGACGACCCGCCCACCACGTTGGACGACGACGAGCCTCGGTCGTTCAACCGGCGCTGCGGGGCGTTGTGCAGGAGCGACGCGGGTGGGCATCGTTGCAGCCATCAGCGTCCCCCGTCCGAATCGATGTCGACCGGGAGCTTTTCCACCACGCGAAAGCGCGCACTGCGCGCACGGGGATTCGACTCGATTTCGACGTGCGACGGGTGCCGGGGGGCGCGCACCCGCCTCACGCGCGGGGTTGCCCCGCAGGCGCACGGCAGACCCGGACGACAGGTGCATCCTCCGGTCTCTGCCCTGCGCAGAACGTCCTTCACGATGCGGTCTTCGCCCGAGTGGTACGAGATCACGGCGACGCGACCGTTCGCACACGTCGCATCGATTGCCGCCTCGAGCGCGTGTGGCAACTGGTCGAGTTCGGCGTTGACCTCGATGCGCAGCGCCTGAAAGGTGCGCTTTGCAGGATGCCCGCCGCGACGACGCGTCGCGGCGGGGATCGCTGCAGTGACAGTGGCAGTCAGCTGTGAGGTCGTTGTGATCGGTCGTGCGGCGATGATCGCGTCGGCGATGCGCCGGGCAAAGCGTTCATCGGCATGGTCTCGCAGGATGCGAGCAAGATCGTCGCGTTCGTAGGTGTTCACGACCTGCGCGGCGGTCAAGGCCTGCGAGCGGTCCATCCGCATGTCGAGGGGGGCCTCGACACGGTAGGAGAACCCACGCTCGGCGACGTCGAGTTGCGGCGACGAGACACCGAGGTCGAACAACGCGCCCGACACCTGCGTCACGCCGACGGCGGGAAGCACACCAGCTAGAACCGAGTTCAGTTCACCGAACGTCGCATGGCGGGTCGTTGCGCGAGCGCCGAAGCGTGCCAACCGATCGCGAGCCGCAACGAGAGCGACCTCGTCACGGTCGACACCGATGATCGAGATGTCGTTCCTCGCCTCGAGAAGCGCGACGCTGTGTCCTGCACCGCCGAGTGTTGCGTCGACGATGTGCCCCGCGGGCACCCTCGCGAACGTTTCCACGATCTCGCGCTCCATGACCGGCGCGTGACGGAATTCCTGTGCTTCGCTCACCGGCAGCCCCTCGGCCGACGAATGCCGCCGGGATTTCTCCCCGGAACGCGCGAGACGGTAGCGGGCGGAGTTGGAGCTAGCCATCTTGCCGACCGAGAGACTGCCGGTGAGCGAAACGTCTGGGTGTTGCATTCCGTCACCATCACTGTCCCGAACCGGCGATTTTTTCCGTGCCGGCGCTCGCGATGCGACCGAATCGCGTGGGCTCCCAGATCTCCACGCGGTCGAACGCACCTGTGACGATGACTTTCGAATTCAGACTGAGACCCGCGAACGACCTCATCTCTTCGGTGAGAAGAACGCGACCCTGGGCGTCGATCGTGACTTCGGCTGCGCTACTGGAAATGGCCCGCAGTTGGTCGCGGGCCATTTCGCCGCGACGCACCTTGTCGATCATTTCCTGTCCGAAGCTCTTGAAGTCCTCCGACGTCCAGACGGTGACGCACTTGTCATCGCCGAGAACGAGGAAGCAACGGGGTTCCAACTGCGGCCGGAACGCAGCGGGCAGCGCAAGTCGACCCTTGGGGTCGAGCTGCCGCTCGTGCGTGCCGACAAACACGTTGTCTCCGTCCCGACGCCCCTTCTCCGCCGCGTGAGGGTTTCCCCACCCGCACCCACGGGGCGGGCATCACCTCCCCGCAGGCATCACCACTATGCCCCACTTCTCCCCACTTTGCAAGCATTTCCCCCCACTTTCTCCCCACCGGGCTCCACATGGGTGTTTGTGGGGTGCCCCCGAGCACCGCACGAGGAGAGGCGGACACGTCAGGAAGCCAGGAAAACAAGGGCTCTTTGCGTCGTCACTGCACCATCGAGCGGGAGTGGGGCGAAGTGGGGAAGCTCAGCCCACGGGCAACACGGCTGCGACCCGAGTGGCGACGTCCACCGGGTCGATGCCCGGGGTGACGCGCACGAGTGTGCCCACCCGTGCGGGGTCGTCGCACAACTTCGGCAGCACGCCGAGATGAAGCTCAACGTCCCAGGCGACGTAGGTGACGCATTGGAAGCGCGCAAACTCGCGCGTCCGGCGTTGGCTGATGCCGACGACTTTTGCCCCCATCGCGGTGAATACCTCGCCGGTGCCGCGTCCTGCGACGCACAGCGTCTTCGACCAATCGTTGGCGACGTGCGGCCCCTCGTTCACGGTGAGATCGGCCATTCCCAACGTGGCGAGCGCGTCGCGCCACGCCCGACCGACGAAGTGCATCGCCCCGCCGACGTCGTCGACCCACAGCGCATCGTCGCGCGGTATGACGATGTCGACCCATGCGCAGTCCACGGGGTCGACATGTACTGCTCCCCCACCGCTGCGTCGACGCACGACGTCGATGCCCCGGGCTGCACAGAATTGCGCATCGATGTCACCGACGTCTTGCGACGACCCGAGGACGATTGCGGGCCGCGTGGGGCGCATCGCCCACACGCCACGACGGGCGGGAAGATCGGACGAGTGCAGCGTCTGCGCGTCAGCCTCGACCGACTCGATTACCCAATCGCGCGACCCGTCCATGGGTCAATCCTGTGGGCTCAGGATGCTTTTGCCAAATACGGCTTCCACGCCTCGGGAACGCGCGACACGGCGAGCGTGATCCACGCGGCTTCACGCGGCGCGAGAGGTGAACTGGCCAGGGGCATGCCGGCTTCCTCGGGCGTTCGGTCACGCTTGCGGAGATTGCACGGCCTGCAGGCTGCGGTGACGTTTTCCCATACGTGCATACCGCCCCGTGAGCGAGGCATCACATGGTCGATGCTGTCGGCCGGCGCACCGCAGTATTGGCAACGATGACCGTCGCGCGCCATGACGGCGCGCCGCGACAGGGCGGTGCGTCGGTGGTACGGCACGCGCACCACGTAGCGCAACCGAATGACGAGCGGCGACGGCAGCGCAAAACGTTCCGCGCGCAATTGGCTGCCGTCATCTTCGACGAGGTCGGCTTTGTCGGCAAGGACAAGGCAGGCGGCGCGACGCACCGACACGATGCTGAGCGGCTCGTAAGTTGCGTTGAGAACGAGCGCGCTTCGCACGGCTATCTCCGCCCGGGTCTGGGTGGTCTACGCGTGGCGGGGCTCATGACCGCCGCGAACCTTCGGACGTGCGCCCCTCCGATTTGCACCCCTCCGATTTGCACCATGCGAGATATTTCAGCAGGTCTTGCGGCTCGAGGGAATGCTTTGGGTCGCCGTACTGGATGGTCGCACGCATCGCGACGTACTCGGTCGTTGGAACGGGCAGGAAGGGCGCCCGCCGCCACCAGCCGGGCGGGGCGAGTCGGCGCGCCTGACGCAGTGCGGTCAGCCACAGACCTGGCCGACGCAACACCGCGAGAAAGACGCGCACGACGCCTACTTCGGTTCCTTCGGCAGGCCGAGAACCATTTCGCCGACGATGTTCTTTTGGATCTGCGACGAACCCGCGTAGATGGTTCCGGCGCGGGCGTTCAGGAACGTCATCGCCCAGCTGTTCGTCGAGTTCGGCGCACCTGGGTCGTCGGCGCCGAACGCAGACGACGGCATTCGTCCGGTGGGCACGAGTCCGTCGGGGCCCATGATCTCCATCGCCAGTTCGGTGACGACCTTGTGATACTCGCTCCACAGCAACTTGCTGATCGCCGCGTCGGGGCCGGGCTGGTGTCCGCGCAGGAACTGCGTGAGCGTGCGGTAACCAACGAAACGCATCATCTGCACGCGGGTGTGACACCACGCAAGGCGCTGACGAATCTTCGGGTCGTTGTTCTTGCCGTAGGCACGGGTCATCTCGACGAGACGGTCGAGTTCGGCTTGGTACCGGATCGAGTTCACTGCCGCAGCGGCACCGCGCTCGAAGCCGAGCAAGGTCATCGCGACGGCCCAGCCGTTGTTCACTCCGCCGATCACGTTTTCCTTCGGCACGACGACGTCGGTGTAGAAGACCTCGTTGAATTCGCTCTCGCCCGAGATCATCTTGATCGGCCGGACCTCGATGCCCGGTTGGCGCATGTCGACGAGAAGGAACGAGATCCCCTTGTGACGCGGAGCGTCGGGGTCGGTGCGCGCGAGCGTGAAGATGTGATCGGCAAGGTGACCCGCCGAGGTCCAGATCTTCTGACCATTCAGAATCCACTGGTCGCCGTCGAGTTGCGCCTTCAGGCCGAGATTGCTCAGGTCGGAACCCGCATTTGGCTCGCTGTAGCCCTGACACCACACGTCGTCACCCGAGAGGATGCGCGGGATGTAGTGCTTCTTTTGCTCTTCGGTTCCCCACCGCAGAATCGTGTTCCCGAGCATCTGAATTCCGAACACGTCGTTCGGACCACCGGTCGGCACACCCGCGCGCGCGAACTCCTCGTTCAACACGACCATTTCGAGAGACGACAGACCCGCACCGCCGTACTCCTTCGGCCAGTCGGGAGCGAGGTAGCCGTTCTTGTGGAGAACGACGCGCCAGTCGGCAACGAAACGCTCGAGCGCCTCGCCCTCGAGGGTGCCGATGCCCGCCCAGTCGGCCGGCAAATTGTCGGCGAGGAACTGACGGACGGTCGCGCGGTAGGAGTCTGCTTCGGACGGGTAAACGGGCTGCATGCCCGCAACTTAGTCGCGCGGGAAGCGATCGCGAATGCGCGCCGAGCCGATTTTGCTGTTGCGCAGCGATGCGGCGATGTCCTGGACGCCCACCTTGCCGATCGCGCGCAACTGGCGCTCGATGACAAGGGCACAGGCGAGCATCACGAGAAAGCCGACGAAAGCGAGCAGGAAGTGAACCTGCAGCGTCACCACGGTGAGGACCAGACCGAAAATCACCCCGAGCACCGCCCAACGAACCGAGCGGGCAGACTGGCGGTAGAGACCGGCGGGTGAAGCCAACTGCGCGAAGCGCTGGTCGGTCTGCAACTGCTCCTCGATCTGGCGGAGGATTCTCTGCTCGTCGTCTGACAATGGCACGTCGTCAGTCTCGCAGGTTTGCCGACGTTCCTCAACGCGTGTCGTCGGATGATGACGCAGGTCCCCACGGATTTTCGCCGATTTCGCCCAGATCCTCGACGTCGCGAAGGGCCGCCACCGTGCGGATCGCGTCGCCCCCGAATTTGCGGCGGATCTCGTCCATCACGCCGCTCGCATTCGCCCACGTTGCTTCGTCCACACCGCGCTCCTCGACCGCTTCGTCGAACAGCGAACCCTGGACGGGACCCACGGGACCATCCGCGTCCTCGAACTGTGACGCCGATACGCCCAGCAGCCGCACGCCCTGGTGGACTTCGATTGCACCCAACAAAGGCCCGAGTGCGTCGACGAAGCCCGGGCCACTCGACCGCGCGGTGTCGACGGTGATGCTTCGTGTGATGGAACGGAAGTTGGAGAACTTGATCTTCAGGGTGAGCGTCCGCGCGCGCGTGCCGTTCGCGCGCACGCGTGTCGCCACGGCGTCACACAGTCGCACGAGGTGACGTCGAAGTTCTTCGACGTCGGAGATGTCATCGAGGAAGGTTTCTTCGTGACCGATCGATTTCGCCTCGCGCTCGGGCTCGACGGCGCGGTCGTCGCGGCCCCATGCGAGTTCGAACAGGTGCCGCCCCGTCGCGTTCCCGAGTGCCGTGACGAGGTGCTCGACACCGATCGTCGCAAGATCCCCGACGGTTTTCACACCGATCCGATCGAGTCGGGCGTGCGTCGCGGGCCCCACACCCCAGAGGGCGCGCACGGGCAACGGGTGCAGGAATTCCACTTCCCGTCTCGGTTCGACCACGACGACACCTTCACCGGGGTCGATGGAACCTCCGGTCACCCGCGGTTTGGCGGCCTTCGATGCGATCTTCGCAACGAACTTGTTTGTCGCGACTCCGACGCTGCACGTGATGCCGATTTCCGTCGCAACGCGCGCGCGAATTTCGTCGGCGATGGCGACTGCCGAACCGTGGGTGCGCAAGGCACCGCTCACGTCGAGGAACGCCTCGTCGAGCGCTATCCCCTCGACCAACGGCGTGTACGACCGGAAGATCGCATGCACCTGACCGCTCACCTCGCGGTAGACGGCGGGACGTCCCGGCAGGAACACGGCATTCGGGCACAACCGCCGCGCCTGTGACGAAGACATCGCGCTGAAGACGCCGAACTTTCGCGCCTCGTATGAAGCAGCCGCGACGACACCCCGCGACCCGTCGCCGCCGACGACGACGGGGAGTCCCCGCAGACCGGGGTCGTCACGCAATTCCACCGCCACGTAGAACATGTCCATGTCGACGTGAAGAATCGTTCGCTGTGGGTTCATCGCCGACACCGAGCCTACGATGTGACCGTGAATCACGAGACGGACGCAACCTCCCGGCCGTTGTCCGCGCTCCCCTCACGCGGTGCGCGCATCGCTGCTTACGCTGCGGTCCTCCTCGGCGGACTCGCCGGTGGACTCATCGGCTACGGCCTGGTCGACGTGCAGTGCACGGGTGAATGCGCAACGCCGCTGGGTCTCGGGCTGTTCGTCGGCGCGGTCGTCACGGCAGGAGGCACCGCCATCGTCTCGGTCCTCGTTCTGCGCGCGCTCGGCGAATGGCGCGAGCTGCAGGATCGTCGATGACGAACGGCCTCGCGGGCGAACTCCTGGCGCTCGCAGCGAACCTCGCCACACGAGTCGGTGACACGGCCCTTGCCGGGCGACGCCTCGGCCTGCGCAACGTCGAGACGAAGTCGACACAAACCGACATGGTGACCGAGTACGACCGCGCCACCGAGCGCGAGATCGTTGCGACACTGCGGCGCTTGCGTCCCGACGACGCGATCGTCGGCGAGGAAGACGGCAGCCACGACGGCACGTCGGGGATCACGTGGTTCGTCGACCCGATCGACGGCACGACGAACTTTCTCTACGACCTGCCAATGTGGACGGTTTCGATCGGCGCCCACGACGCGAACGGCGCTCTGTGCGGCGTGGTCTACGCGCCGGCGTTGCGCGAAACCTTCACCGCAGTGCGTGGCGGCGGTGCCTTTTTGAACGGCCACAGCATCGCGTGCAGCGACGTGACCGACCCGACACGCGCACTGGTGGGCACCGGCTTCAACTACTCGCCGGTGAACCGCGTGATTCAGGCAAATCGCTTCCCACGGTTCATCGACAAAATCCGCGACGTGCGGCGGCTCGGCTCGGCGTCACTCGATCTTTGCTTCGTGGCCTGCGGACGCTACGACGCCTACTTCGAAGAACATTTGTACTTATGGGACTTCGCGGCCGGGTCGCTGATCGCCTCCGAAGCCGGCGCCCGCGTCGAACTGCTCGCCACCGAGGGCCCCACGGCCGTGGCGGTCTTGGCGGCGAATCCCACCCTATTCGCACAAATGAGGACAATTCTTTTGCCGTAAATGAGTCGCTTCTTAGCATCATTGTCAGCGACAACTACAGCCCTGAATTAATCTCTCCACCGATGGAGTCATCAGGGGTCACGCGTGTGCTGTTGGTCGAAGACGACTCACGCATTCGCGCGACGGTACGTGTCGGCCTCGAATCACACGGTTGCAACGTCGCCGAGGCACCGTCGGTCGAAGACGCACTCGCCAACTTCCGCGACGTGTCACCACACGTGGTGCTCGTCGACGTGATGCTTCCCGGCGTCGACGGTTTGGAACTTTGCCGCCACCTTCGCGCGAGCAGCGACGTGCCCATCATCATCGTCTCTGCCCGCGGCGACACCGAAAACATCATCCGTGGCCTCGAAGCCGGTGCCGACGACTACATGGTCAAGCCCGTCCAGGCCGCCGAACTACACGCACGTATCCGCGCGCTGTTGCGGAGGACCGAAAAATTCGCGAAAGCGGCGCAACATGTCGTGGGCGACCTTGAAATCCGTCCCGACGAGGGTCGTGTCCTGCGCGCAGGTGTCGATGTGAAGTTGACGAAGACCGAGTTCCGTCTGCTCTGCGAACTCGCGGCTGCCCCCGACAAGGTGTTCAGTCGCGAAACCCTGCTCGATCGCGTCTGGGGCTACGGCTACTTCGGCGACGGACGGTTGGTCGACGTGCACGTCAGGCGTCTGCGCACCAAGATCGAAGCCGACCCGGCGAACCCCCGCCACGTCGTCACC
>JBBANY010000008.1:0-51044 GCA_040401695.1 Ilumatobacteraceae bacterium | reverse complement strand
GAAGGGGTGACAAATGATGCTCCCCTCGCCGAAAGACGCAAACCCACGACCCCGACTCGTATCCGGGCCGATCGCCCCGTGCAGATGAATCCACCGACTTCCCGCCTCGATGGCCCGGAAGGCTTGGGCGTTGAACCAACGACGGGCGTCGCGTGCTGCAGAAATGGACCACACACCCACGTGCCGAATCTAACGCTCGTGGCACCCGTCCCCGCTTGGCTACCCTTCGCCTGTGGCGAAAGTCGGAAGTCGACCTCGGGTCGCGTGGCTTGTCGGAGGGCATCCCTTCGATGCTCCTTCGCTGTCACGCCTGCTCGACTCGCTCGATGCCGATGTGGACCTGGTCGAATGGCCAGCGGCCGGTGAACTGTTCACCGCGTCGGGCGTTCGACGACTCCTCGACGAGTTCGACGTACTCGCCCTCTACGACATGCCGGGAATCAAGTTCAAGAGAGGCGAGAGCCCGGAATTCATCGCGCCCACCGATGACGTCATTGCGGCGTGGGGTGCCCTGAACGACGCAGGCATGCCGATCCTGGCACTCCATCATTCGATCGCCTCGTGGCCCACATGGGCGGGTTTTGCGGAGATCCTCAAGGGCCGCTTTCATTACGCGCCCGCAGCTCTTCGCGGAGTCGACTACCCGGATTCCGGCTACGCGATGAACGTGACACAGCGATTCAGCGTGGTCGCGGCGGGTCATCCCGTTTGCACCGGTCTGCCTTCGTCGTTCGATCTCACCGACGAGACCTACCAATGTCCGATTTTCGACGACGAAGTCGAGGTTCTCATTCGCACCGATGCCCCCCGCGGGGACACACACCACTCGTCGGCGTTTGCCGCGGTGCGACGCGAGACGAATACCACTTGGCGGCACACACCTGCCTCGACCGCGGTCGCGTGGACACATCTTTGCGGGGCTTCACACGTGGTCTACCTGCAACCCGGAGAAGGCCCGGAGTCGTTCGACAATCAGTGGTACCGCGTCATCATCAACAACGCCGTGCATTGGCTCTCGCTGCAGAAGCCGAATCGCCGATGAGTGGCATTGATACCGCAACCCGGGCCGTGATCGACGTGAGTCACCGTTACGCCGCGGGCATCGACCGGCGGGACTGGGACCTGTACCGCGAGTGTTTCACCGACCCGTGTGAATTCGACTTCTCGAGTTTCAGTGGAAGACCCGCGTCTCGGATGCCTCGTGATGCATGGGTCGACAACGTCAGGCGAACGAACGGTTCGTTCGATGCGACGCAGCACCAAATGACGAACCAGATGGTGATGTTCCGCGATGAAGACGTCGCAACGTGCATCACCGAACTGCGTGCCCAACACTGGTTTGCGCCGGCCACGATGGACCGACTCGGTCACGCCGGAGAGGTCAATTTCTGCGAACTCGGCGGGCACTACACGAACGAGATCGTTCGTCAGGATGGCGTGTGGCGTATCGCGCGCTGCGAACTCACCGTTCGCTGGCAAACGGGAAGCATGGCTATCTTTGATCTCGCGCGCGCAATCGGCGCGGGAACCCTCTCGAAAGACTGAACGGAACGCGACGACGATGGACCTGTACAACGCTCTCTACACGACTCGCGCGATGCGTCGGGTGAAGCCCGACCCGATCCCGGACGATGTGGTCAAGAAGTTGCTCGACGCGGCGATTCGCGCCCCGTCGGGTGGCAACCAGCAAAAGTGGCGCTTTTTGCTTCTCACCGACCCTTCGAAGAAGGCGCAACTGCAAAAGCTCTACCGCGAGGGCCTCACCGAGTTGAATGCCACCCAATACAAGGCCGTGATGGATCTGATCCAGAACGGAGACCCCAACGATCCCGAGGTCATTCAGGCCAAGAAGACCAACGCGAGCGCCGAATGGCTTGCCGACAATCTCGACAAGGTTCCGCTCATCGTCTTCGCGTGGGGCAAGCCGAACGGAGAGAGTTCCATTTACCCCGCTCTCTGGAGCCTCCAGCTGGCCGCGACAGCCGAGGGAATCGGTTCGGCCCTGACGACGCTCTTGTTCAAGAAGCACACCAAGCAGGTCCTCGACATTCTCGGGGCGCCCGAGCCGACGGAGTGGGTGCCGATGGCGATGGTGACATTGGGCTATCCGACCGGTCGTTGGGCTGTGGCGAAGCGCCAACCCGCGCACGAGGTCACGTTCCAGGATTCCTGGGGGAAGCCCGTTTCGTGGAGGGTCGACGCGCCCCTCTGGCAGTAGCGTTCGATCCCAGAAGCGTCTCACCACAGGACACCGCACCGATGACCACCACCCCTCGCAAGGCCGTCACCGCTCCTCTCCTCGCGGAGATGAAAACACGTGGCGAAAAAATCGCAATGATCACCGCCTACGACGCCACCTTTGCTGCGATCGTCGATGCCGCGGGTGTCGATGTGATCCTCGTTGGAGATTCCGTTGCGACAACCGTGCAGGGCGAGGCCAACACCATTCCCGTCACGATGGAGGAGATGGAGTACCACGTCCGTTTGGTGCGACGTGCCGCACCCAAGGCCCTGGTCGTCGGCGACCTGCCGTTCGGGAGCTACCAAGTCGGATCGGGGCAGGCCGTTGCGAACTCCGTTCGACTCATCAAGGCCGGCGCCCAGGCAGTCAAGCTCGAGGGCGGTCTCACGGTCGCCGACTCGGTGCGCGCGATTGCAGATGCAGACATTCCGATCATGGGCCACATCGGACTCACCCCCCAGAGCGTGCACCGCATGGGAGGCCACAAAGTGCAGGGTCGTCGCGAAGGTTTCGAAGCCGGCGGACGGCAACGACTCCTCGAAGACGCTCATGCGGTCGAGCAAGCAGGCGCGTTCGCCGTCGTGCTCGAGGGCATTCCGGCACAACTCGCCGCAGAGATCACCTCGAAGTTGTCGATTCCGACCATTGGCATCGGTGCCGGAGCACAGTGTGACGGGCAGGTTCTGGTCTTGCACGACGTCCTCGGACTTTCCACGCGTGAACTCACCTTCACCAAGAAGTTCACCGATCTTCGTGGTTTGAGCACCGATGCCTGCCGGCGGTACGTCGACGAAGTGCGCGCCGGAGCCTGGCCCGACGAAGCCCACTCGTTCGAGTAGGCGCGGGACGCGTCTTGCGCATTGTCACGACGATCGCAGACGTTCGCACAGCCGTACGTGACGCGAAGTCGGACGGGAGAGCCGTCTCATTCGTTCCCACGATGGGGGCGCTGCACGAGGGGCACGCAACTCTTTTTCATCGTGCTCGCAAAGAGGGATCGTTCGTCGTTGCATCGATCTTCGTTAACCCTCTCCAATTCAACGACCCCAGCGACCTTGCTGCCTATCCACGTACCGCTGAGGCCGATGAAGCGTTGTGTAAGAGCGCCGGGGTCGACCTGGTCTGGCGTCCCGCAGCAGACACGATCTATCCGGCGGATTTCGACACCCGCGTCGAGCCGGGCAAGTTGGCCGCGGGCCTCGAAGGTCTCCATCGTCCGGGTCATTTCGGCGGCATGGCAACGGTTGTCCTCAAGTTGCTCAATGTCGTCACCCCGGACGTGGCGATCTTCGGACTCAAGGACTTTCAGCAACTCGCGATCGTGCGACGCATGGTGCGGGACCTCGATGTGCCCGTGAAGATTGTCGGTTGCCCGACGGTCCGCGAGGAAGATGGTCTTGCGTTGTCCAGCCGCAACGCGAAGCTCTCTTCCGACTCGCGCATGGTTGCGACACATCTGTCACTGGTCATTCACGCTGCAGCGCGGGCGATGCAATCGGGTGAGCGGGCCGACCGCGCGCGAGACCTCGCCCTCTCCGATCTCTCGTCGCAGTCCGCGATCGAGATCGAGTACCTCGAGGTCGTCGACCGTGATTCTTTGCTTCCCATTGTCGACGAACGCACAGCGAATGCCGTCGTGTTGGTCGCGGCCGTCGTCGGTGGCGTCCGTCTGATCGACAACGTCGAGGTTCTCCCACGAGACGAGGAGTCATCATGAACCAGTTCGATGCCGCGTACCTTGCTCACGAGTACTTTCTGGCGCGACAGCGCATCACCCGGCTGTTGGAGGGAAGAACACGAGAACTCGCGGGCCTGCCCGTGCAGACGTGCCCCGCATGGAACGTGCACGACCTCGTCGCGCACGTTGCAGGTATCGCAGCCGAGATCGTGAAGGGAAACGCCCCGGGCGCCGACTCGCAGTCTTGGGTGGATGCGATGATCGATGCCCGTCGCGGCGTCGACCTCGACGGGCTACTCGATGAATGGGCGACCGTCGGTCCGGTCTTCGAGGAGATGGCGGCTGAAACACGCCGGCTCTCGGTGCCGCTGTCCTACGACACCGTCGTTCACGAACACGACCTGCGCCACGCCATCGGCGCGCAGGGGGCACGCGACTCGAGTGGCGTGATGGCCGCCATGGAGGTCGGCGTGTGGCTGATGTCGAACGACCTCGAACGTCGTCAGTTCGGTCGCGTCACTTTCCGCGCGGGCGGCCGGGAATGGTCGTGTGGATCGGGCGAGGTTCGCCTCCAACTCGATCTCGATGCTGCGCGCGTCTCGCCCACTCCGGTGTGGGAGTTGCTCCGCATCACGGGAAGCAGGCGCAGCTTCGCCCAGGCGTCAGCTCTTCCATGGATCGGGGATTTCGAGGACGGCCTTCCCGCCCTGCTGCACATGGACCTCCCCGTCGAAGACGTGAACGAGTGAGCTCAGCGATGAAGGTCCGGGTCCGTCTGGCGTACCCGCAGCCTGATCGAGTGAACCGCATCACCTGACAGCACTCCACCTCTTCCGAGTAAACGACCGTTCTGCCAATTGGCGAGGCCCAGTTCGGGTCGCTCGAGCGCGAATTGTCCGTCAACCCATCTGGTGAATCCGTCACCGAAGAACGGCGACTCACTGTTTTCCCAGGCCCACACAACTTCGTCGTCATCCTCGGACACGACGGACAGAACGAAGCGGGGGCTGTGGGTGTTGAACTTCGACACCGCGTCTTTCACGGATGCCGCGACGATGACGGTCACTTCGGGCACGTCGTCCCACTCCCACTCTTCGCCGGGGTCGACCGCATCTGCGCGAACATCGAGCCCGACGCGTCCATTCAAGGCTGTAACCGTCGACGGAGCCGCGTGCACGACAACCGTGCCACTTCGCCGGGTGGCCACCTCAGAAAGCGCATCACCGACGAGCGAAAGGGCCGTCGATGCGTTGGGCTCGAGAACGACGACCGTGTTGAGTGTGTTGCACACCTTTCGATCGAGAGAGTGCACGATCGCAGACCGCAGGCGAGCAGGCGGAATTTGCGATCCCGCGACCAGCCACGCGCCACCGGTGCCGTGCAGTGACACCGGCGTACCGCATTGCCGGGCGATCTCCCCCAATTGATCGACGGCCCGGCCGGAACCACGGGCAACGGCGAGTGCCAATCGAGAGTCGTGAAAGAGAGCCCAGCCCGCGGCGTGCTCGGACGAATCGACCAGGTTGACCGCGCCACGGGGCAAGCCAGCCGAGTCGAGCGCGGGAATCAACAGATGGTCGCGAATCGCGCGCGCCGTGCCCAAGGCGTCGCTTCCGATGCGAAACACGACGGAGTTGCCGCTCTTCAGGACACCCGTTGCGTCGGCGAACACGTTGGGACGGCCCTCGAACACGAACGCCACGACGCCGAGCGGGGCGCGCCACGACTCGACGGACCAACCTTCGTGGTCGATCGTGGACATGATCCCCAAACGCTCGAAGGAGAGACCCGCCCACATGCGCAGACCCGCTGCCATGTCGGTGCGCATTTTCGTGGTTATCTCCAGGCGGCCGGTCGCCCGACCGCGTTGTCGAGCCGATTCGACATCGACTGCATTCGCGGCGAGCACGTGTGCGAACGCATGGTCGTCCTCGATGAGTTCCGCGAAGCGCGTGAAGAAGTCGTCGACCCGACTGCTTGCGGTTCCCTGCAGCGCCGCAAAGCCTTCGACGGCGTCCGCGACCGCGGCATCGACCAAACGACGAATCGCCGCCGGAACGACGAGGACTGTCCCCGTTGAACGAAGCGGGATCAGTCGTCCGCCTTCTTCGAGCGTGTGGAGCATCTCGCCGGACAGTTCAACGAGACGATCGCCCACCAATATTCGATCACCCGAGCCCGGGCCCGTCGCGTCACCGTTCATCAGGTACGTCAGGGTACGCCATAACCTGTCCCCATGGACGTCGACGACAGGTTCTATTTCCGTCAGCTGCTTTCGGGCAGGGACTTCGCAGTACGCAACGGTCTCGCGGCGCAGATGGTGAACTACGTGTACCTGCTGGGCGACCGCGTGACCCGTGAGTGCGTCATCGTCGACCCCGCCTATGCAGTCGACGAGCTCCTTGGCGTGATCGAGGCCGACGGGATGACGCTCACGGGTGTCCTCGCGACGCACTACCACCCCGACCACATCGGCGGCTCGATGATGGGCCACCGGATCGACGGAATCGCTCATCTGCTCGAGAAACACAACGTGCCGATCCATGTCAACGATGCCGAAGTCCCGTGGGTCATTCGAACGACCGAAGTGGACAAGTCCCATCTCGTCGCCCACTCGGCCGGTGACACTCTCGCGATCGGCGAGGTCGACATCACGTTCGTTCACACTCCCGGGCACACCCCCGGCAGTCAGTGTTTCCTCGCCTGCGGCTGTCTCATCTCCGGGGACACGCTGTTTCTCGACGGATGCGGTCGCACTGACCTACCGGGCTCGGATGCCGAGCAGATGTACGAGAGTCTCCAGACGCTGGCGCGACTCCCCGACCAGACGACGGTTTTTCCCGGACACCAGTACTCCGCACCGGCCAGCGCGCCGATGTCGACGGTACGCACGTCGAATTACGTGTACCGGACACGCGACAAGGACGCCTGGATGGAGTGGTTCGGCCCCGGGCGCTGAACCACTACAACAGTCCTGACACGATCGAACTGATGGCAGTCGCCGTCAAGAGCGCGGCCACGATTCTCCAGAACACGTCGGACGACACCAGACCCCGTAGTCGTGCACCCATGTACATGCCCAGTCCGAGCCCGGGTACGGCGACGAGCGTGCCGACGAGTGCTTCACCCGTCAGTTTCCCACCGATCGCAAACATCGCGATGCTGACGAACGAGACGATGCTGAAGACCGTGTTGATGGTGGCTCGAAAAACCTCGGGCGACAATCCCCGCGACCGCAGCAGCAGCACGAGAGGTGGACCGTTGGTGGACGTCGATGTGGCGAGCACCCCTGACACGAATCCGGCCAGTCCTTCGAGTGTCTTTCCACCCACCGGCGTGGCGACGTCCGATCTGACGACCGCCACCAACGCCACGAGAACGAATCCCCCGATGCCGACCCGCAACACGTCGATGTCGACACGATCCAACATCACCAGACCAAGTGGCATGCCGAGAAACGAGGCAACCGTCAGGAGCCTCACGAGCCTCGCGTCGCGGTGGTGTCCGTCATTGATCGCTTGGTAAGTGTTCGAGGCAGTTCCGCAGATCGTGGACACCACGACGGCCATTTTCAAGTCGATGGCGAGGCCCATCAACGGAACCGCCATCAGCGCAAAGCCAAAACCCGACACCATCTGGGCACAGGCGGCGACCGTCACGATCAGAGCAAGCAGCGCAAGATCGCCCGGACCCAGGAAACTGATCATCGAATACTCGAAGCCATCGGAGCGTCAGGAGACCGTCAGTGCGTGGACGGCTTCTGCGAAGACTGCGGTGTGCCGCTCGACCTGATCCTTGGTGTGCGCGGGCGAAAAGAGCGCCATGTTGTGAAAGGGAGTCATCAGAATGCCCCTGTTGAGCGCAAAGAGGTGCATGAACGCATCCAGCTCGTGGTCGACAGCCGCGGCCGCCTCTGCACCGGTCCTCGGCGGTGGGCAGAACCAGTACTCCGCCCGGCAGCCGAGACGCTGCACGTGCCACGCCAGACCGAACGACTCGTAGCTGCTGCGAACACCGTCGGTCCACATTTCCGCCAGCGGAATCATTCGCTCGAAGTCCTGCGCCCTGAGGGTCGATGACAGCGTCGCGCGAACCGCAGCCAGCGAGAGCGCATTGCCGGTGAGGGTGCCACCGATCCCGGAGACGTCGACGTCGTCCCCAGCGAGCGGGCTCTCGAGCCGCAAAGCAATCTCGGAGGACATTCCGTACGCGGCCGCAGGCATGCCTCCGCCGATGGGTTTGCCGATGACGAAGAAATCCGGTTCGAGGCCCCATTCGATCGTGCAACCGCCCGGACCCGCGCAGATCGTATGGGTCTCGTCGATGACGAGCAGCGTGCCCGCCTCTCGCGTCACCCGGCGGACATCGTCGAGATATCCGGGTTCGGGCAGCACGATTCCGATGTTCGTGAGTGCGGGCTCCATCAACACGCATGCGACATCACCGTGCGCCAGAGCGCGCTCGAGGGCGCCAATGTCGTTGAACGGAACCACCCGTGTCGTGAGAGCCGGGTCGACTTGCGGACCGATCGCACCCGGTCGACTGACGACACCGCCATCGCTCGAAAGAATCGCGAGCGTTTCGTCGACTGTTCCGTGGTAGCACCAGTCCATGACGCAGATCTTCGGTCTCTTCGTGAGCATTCGGGACAGCCGCAGAACGAAGCGATTCGCATCGCTTGCCGAAAGCGCCATCTGCCACTTCGGCAACCCGAAACGCCGGGCAAGTTCGTCGGCCACCCACGTTGCGTCGGGCGACGGCAGCATCGTCGTGATACCTCGCTTGGCTTGGGAGTGAAGCGCATCCGCGACGGCGCTCAGGCCGTGACCGGTCATTGCTCCGGTGTCACCGAGACAAAAGTCGTCGTACTCGATGCCGTCCACGTCGACGAAGCGGCTCCCCTCGGCAGCCGCCACGGTGAGAGGAAACGATCCCGGCCAGCGCGTCATCCACGGCATCGGGACACCCGACAGCAGACTGCGCGACGCTTCCCGCGCCAGTTCGCGGGACCTCGGGTGAGACTCGTCGAATCGGACCGATTCCGCGGCATGGAGCGCCGCGAGACGCTTGCGGTCAATTTGCATGAAGCCAAACTAGTCACCGTCAGATTGGGGTCACCGATACCCGTGTCGTCCAGTCCGTAATGTTGGGATGAGACTCTCCATGACTTCAATCAACCCACCTTCGCTTGGTTCGACGCACATCAACGGCAACCGCTTGTTGCAGCGTCTCGACGCACTCGCCGACATCGGCTCGACGGGCGACGGGGGCAGCTGCCGTCTCGCGCTCACCGACGAAGACAAAGCCGGCCGGGATCTCGTCGTGTCGTGGATGCGCGATCTCGACCTCGACGTCGTGGTCGACGCGATCGGCAACGTTTTCGGCACATGGAACGTGGGCGCCGGCGCGCCGGTCATGACCGGTTCGCACATCGACACGGTGCGAACCGGAGGAAAGTACGACGGCAACTACGGCGTTCTTGCAGGACTCGAGGTCATCGAGACGTGCAAGGAACTGTCCATCACCCCCAAACGTCCGTTGAGCGTCGCGATTTTCACCGACGAAGAAGGCGCCCGTTTTGCTCCCGACATGCTCGGCAGTCTCGTGTATGTCGGTGGACTCGCACTCGAAGAGGCCCTCGATGCGTTGTCGATCGACGGCAAGCGTCTCGGCGACGAACTCGTACGCATCGGATACGCCGGAGTCGCCCCGTGCCCCGGACCTGCACCCCATGCGTTCGTCGAATTGCACATCGAACAAGGCCCCGTGCTCGAGGCTGAGAATGACGCATTCGGCGCCGTCACCGGCGTGCAGGGAATTTCATGGCAGGAACTCACCATCGTCGGCCAGAGCAACCATGCCGGCACCACACCGATGCATCTCCGCCGCGACCCGGCATACGTCGCGGCGATGATGACCGTTTATCTGCGCGAGATTGCAGAACGTTTCGGAGGCGACCAAGTCTGCACCGTCGGCAAGGTCGACCTGCACCCCAACCTCATCAACGTGATTCCTGCCCGGGCGACGATCACCCTGGACGTACGCAACACCGACGAGGACACACTGCGTGACGCCGAGCATCTGATCGACACATTTTGTTTCCAGATCGAACAGGACGAAGGTGTGTCCATCACGAAGCGCCAGCTGGCGCGATTCGAACCCGTCACGTTCGACGAGCGTGTGATCGCACTGGTCGAGCGCCGTGCGCAGGAGGTTGATGCCCGAGTGAGGCGCATGCCGTCGGGCGCGGGCCACGACGCACAAATGCTCGCCCGCATTTGTCCCAGCGCGATGATCTTCGTTCCCAGCAAAGATGGAATCAGCCACAATCCCCGCGAACACACCGAACCCGACGAACTCGTAAATGGGGCAAACATCTTGTTCCGCGTCATGCTCGATCTCACGGAAATGGAATTCTGAAATGTCCCGAATCGTCACAGTCGGCGCCGCCCAAATGGGACCGATCCAAAAAAAGCACACTCGTGCGGAGGCAGTCGCTCGACTCGTCGCCCTGCTCGAACAGGGTTCGCGCAACGACTGCGACCTCGTGGTGTTTCCCGAACTTGCGCTCACCACATTTTTTCCGCGCTGGTTCGTCGACGACATCTCACAGGCCGACCACTGGTACGAGCGTGAGATGCCTTCGAGGGAGACGCAGCCGCTGTTTGACGCAGCCAAGAAGTTGAAGATCGGCTTCTCCCTCGGTTACGCAGAATTGACCGACGACGGCCACCGCTTCAACACGCAGATCCTCGTCGAGCGCGACGGTTCCATCGTCGGGCGCTATCACAAGGTCCACATTCCGGGTCATGAGCACCATGAACCCGACCGCCCCTTTCAGCACGCGGAGAGGTACTACTTCGAGCCCGGCCCCGAGGGCTTCGGCGTGTGGAAGGCGTTCGGAGGCCGCGTCGGAATGATGATCTGCAACGACCGACGCTGGCCCGAGTCGTACCGCGTCATGGGCCTGAAAGGCGTCGAGCTCATTCTCTGTGGCTACAACACGCCGATCCACTACGTGCCCGACCCAAGCCAGGACATTCTCCAGGGCTTCCACAACTCCCTGGTCATGCAGGCCGGGGCGTACCAAAACGGTTCCTGGGTCGTCGGCGTCGCCAAGGGTGGCGTCGAAGAGGGCGTCGACTCCCTCGGCCAGTCGGCCATCATCGCCCCGTCGGGCCAGATCGTCGCCCAGGCCTACACCACAGGGGACGAACTGCTCGTGGCTCGCTGTGACCTCGACTGGTGCGCCAAGTACAAGGGCACCCTCTTCGACTTCGACCGGTACCGGCGCCCCGAGGTGTACGGACCCATCACCGCTCAACGCGGGGTTGTCCTCGACGACTGACGCCGTCTTGCTTTGACAAAATGTAAAATGTCGAGGGAGCCCCGCTTTCGAGGGCTCTCCCGAGGGGGTGGGCACAGGACATGTCGAACACGGTTGCATTTTCAGTAAATGGCACCCCTGTCACTGTCAGTGCGCGACATCCCCATTTGCTGAGCGCCTTGCGCGACGAACTCGACATCACGTCGCCGAAGGACGGCTGCTCACCCTCCGGACAATGCGGCTGCTGCACTGTCCTCATCGATGGCAAGGCAGTCGTCAGCTGCCAACAACCACTTGCGAAGGTCGTCGGAGCAGAGATCACGACTCTCGAGGGTTTCGCAGAGGACGAGCGCGAGAGGTTCGCCTCGGCTTTCGCCGCGTGCGGCGGACTTCAATGCGGTTTTTGCATTCCCGGAATCGTGGTACGCGCGAAGGCCCAAATCGACAAGAAGGGTGCGGCGCTGCAGACCGCGGACGTGGCCCGACATCTCGGAGCTCACCTTTGTCGCTGTACCGGATACGTGAAGATCCTCGAAGCCATCGATGCGGTCGCCAAGAACAACATTCCCGCCCGGCAAGAGTGTGGCGGCATCGGCAGCCGCGGAACCAAGTACGAAGCAGACGAACTTGCACTCGGGGATCGTGGTTACGTCGACGACATCCGGGTACCCGGAATGCTGCATGCGGCATTGCATCTGACCGACCATGCGCGTGCCGACATCGTCTCGATCAACACTTCCGCTGCGGCCGCCCACCCCGGAGTCGTCGCTGTGTACACCGCTGACGACATCCCCGGTGATCTTCGAGTCGGCATCATCTACAAGGATTGGCCGGTCATGATCCCCGTCGGGGGCCGCACGTCGTACGCGGGTGACGTGCTCGCAATCGTCGTTGCAAACGACCGGATCGCGGCGCGCGAAGCCGCAGAGCTGGTTCGAGTGACTTACAAACCCCTCCGTCCGATCACCGACGCCGCCGCGGCGATCAACGACAGCGAAGTCGCGGTGTGGGGCACCGACGACAACGTTTTGTCCACGAGCACCTACTCGCGCGGAGATGTGGATGCCGCAATTGCCAATTCGACCCATGTCGTCACCGAAACGTTCAGGACGCAGCGGATCGAGCATGCGTTCCTCGAACCCGAGTCCACGCTTGCAGTGCCCTCGGCGCGCGATGGTCGCCGTCACCTGCACGTGTACTCGGGTGGCCAAGGTATTTGGGACGATCGCAACGACATCGCTCGCGTTCTCGGCGTCGACAACGAGTCCGTGACCGTCGAACTGGTGACGAACGGTGGCGCATTCGGCGGCAAGGAAGACATGAGCAACCAGGCTCATGCGGCCCTTGCGGCATGGCTCCTCGACAAACCGGTCAAATGCACGCTTTCGCGCGAGGAAAGTCTGCGAATCCACGCAAAGAGACACCCCATCACCATGACCTACGAGGCAGCCTGCGATGCCGAAGGCCGGCTCTCGGCGCTGCGTGTACGCGCGATCGGAGACAGTGGCGCATACGCGAGCGTCGGGATGAAGGTGCTCGAGCGTATGGCCGGCCACGCAAGCGGGCCCTACGAGGTTCCGAACATCGACGTGCAGGCGATTGCTGCCCGCACCAACAACCCCGTGTGTGGTGCCTTCCGCGGCTTCGGTGCAAACCAGGCGCAGTTCGCCATGGAAGGGGTCCTCGATCGTCTCGCCGAACGGGTCGGCATCAGCGGGTGGGAGATTCGCAAACGCAACGTTATCAAACCCGGCCGCGTATGGGGTCCCGGTCAGATCATGGACGACGGTTGCCTCGGTGCCGAGATCTGTCTCGATGCCGTGAAGGACGCGTACGACGCCGCTCGTGCCACCGGCAAGGCGGTCGGTGTCGGACTCGGACTGAAGAACTCCGGCCTCGGCAACGGATTCAAGGAAACAACACGCGCCGTGGTTCGCTTCAACAGCAGCGGCGAGATTGAAGTTCGTCATGGGTGGACCGAGATGGGTCAGGGCATCAACACCGTCGCCCTTCAGGTTGCGGTCGAAGAACTCGGGGTCGACCCCGATCGTGTTCGTGTCATTGTCGACACGACGCGCGAGCTCGGACTCGGCCAGACCACCGGCTCACGCGGAACATTGATGGGAGCCGGCGCCGTGCGCGCAGCATGCCTCGCCGCCATCGCGGCGGACCGCGCCCCCGACGTCGACCACATGGGCGAATATCGCGTGGACTGGACGACCAAGCTCGGCGAACCCGGCGTCGAGAACCCAATCATCCACTCGACATTCGGGTACGCAGCCCAACTCGTCGTGGCCGATCGCGAGACGGGAAAGATCGAACGTGTCCTTGCTGCTCACGACGTCGGACGAGCGGTCAATCCGACGCTATGCGAGGGACAGATCGAAGGCAGCGTCCACATGGGGCTTGGCTACGCGCTGACCGAAGACTTCCCTTCCGACCCCGAGACCGGGTTTCCCACCAACATGACGCTGCGCTCTCTCGGAATCCTTCGCGCGAAGGACGTACCCGAAATCAACGTCATCCTCGTCGAGTCCCCGCAACCGAATTCGCCGTACGGCATCAAGGGTGTCGGCGAAATCGGCCTCGTTCCCACCGCCGGTGCCGTCGCAGCTGCACTCCACGAATTCGACGGCCGGTGGCGCAACCAACTCCCGATGCGTGCCAACTCCGAGGCCGGAGACGCCGACTGATGGGAAACACCACGGGTGGGCTCGTCTGTGCACACCATCACCTCTACAGTGCGCTTGCGCGTGGCATGCCGGCCCCTCCCGAGGCGCCTTCCAACTTTCTATCCGTGCTCCGACAGGTGTGGTGGCGGCTCGACGCCGCTCTCGACCTCGACATCATCTACTGGTCCGCGGCATTGGGCGCCGCCGAAGCGGTGCTCGCAGGAACGACGACAATCATCGACCACCACGAATCCCCCTCGTGCATCGAGGGTTCGCTCGATGCAATCGCGGCAGGGTGCGCACTCGTCGGGGTGCGCGTCATTCCGAGTTACGGCGTGACGGATCGATGGTCGAACGACGGCCGCCTCGTCGACGTCTCACCACGCGACGCAATGTCCGAAGGGGCCCGTCGTGGTCTCGACGAGTGCGAGCGCTACATCAGATCGGGGCGACCCGCCATGGTCGGCATTCATGCTTCATTCACGTGCTCCGATGAGACCATCGCCGCAGCGGCCGACCTCGCGGAGCGCACGGGCGTGGGCGTCCACGTGCATGTCGCGGAGGGACCCGACGACAACGCTGCATCCAGCCGTCTCGGCCGACTCGCGCGCGACAACTGGCTTCTTGTGCACTGTGTCGGTCTTCGAGACGAACTCCCCGGGACGATCGTCCACAATCCCCGCTCCAACATGAACAACTCCGTTGGCTACGCGCGGCCCGCCCGGTTCCCCAACAATGTCGTCCTCGGCACCGACGGGATCGGAGCCGACATGGCCGAAGAGTTTCGCCTGGCTTACGTTGCCGGTCGCAACGACGACATCAGCTTCTCACCCGAGACCGCCTGGACGTGGCTCACCAATGGCTGGGTGTTGGCACCACAGTCGCGCCACGACGAAGTCGTGTGGAACTACGACCACATGGACAGTCCATGGCACTTGGCTTTCAGCACGGGCACACGACCCCTCGAAGTCTCCATCGACGGCGAGGCCGTCGTGAAAGAAGCGCGGCCGGTGTCGTTCGATCTCGAAGAGATTCGACGCAAGGCCGCCGAACAGGCACACCGTCTCCACGAAAGGCTTGCCGCATGACCGGGAAGAAAACCGCTCCAGTCGCCCTCTACCTTCAAGATGCGCACCGCATCCGCGAAGGCATGGAGTTCGTCAAGTACGCCGAGCAGAAAGGCTTCGATGCGGTGTGGCAAGCCGAAAGTCGTCTCGTCCGTGAAGCGACGGTTCCGATGGCGGCATTCGCCTCCGTGACCGACCGCATCAAGGTCGGCAGCGGCGTCGTCGACTGTTGGAGCCGCAATCCGGCCCGCCTTGCCGCCACGTTTTCGACACTCGACGACCTTGCACCGGGACGCGTCATCCTCGGCATCGGTGCATGGTGGGATCCGCTTGCCCAGAAAGTCGGAATCACGAGAGCCAAGCCGTTACGAGCGATGCGCGAGATCGTCACAGCGGTGCGGGGGCTGCTCGCCAACGAAACCGTCACATTCCACGGCGAATTCGTCAATCTCGACGGGGTCGAGCTCGATTACGTCTATCAGGAGCGACGCCCGAAGGAAGTGCCCATTTACATCGGGGCGACGGGCCTCCAGATGATGGAACTCACCGGCGAAATCGCCGACGGTGCGGTCCTCAACTACCTGGTGTCCCCCGACTACAACCAGCAGGCGATCGAAGCGCTCGAACGCGGTGCGGCGAAGGCCGGCCGTTCGATCGACGACATCGACCGGCCCCAGCTCGTCGTGTGCAGCGTGCACGAGGACCGCAAGACCGCCCTCGACATGGCGCGGCTGATGGTGACCCAATACCTCGGACAGCAGCCGCACATCATGAAGGCTTCGGGCGTTCCGCAGAGTCTTCTCGACAAGGTCGGCGAAGTTCTCACGTGGCCGGCCACGCACGAACAGGTTGTCGCAGCATCGAAGTTGGTTCCGGACGAGATCGTGCAGATGTTGACGGCCAGCGGAACGCCCGACGACGCCAGACGACAGGTTGCTCATTACATGCGCAACGGCTGCACGTGCCCGATCCTGTACCCACTCGGCGACGTCAAGGCGATGATCGATGCCTTCAGCGGTTGGAGTCCCGAATGAGCGTTCACATGCCGACCACCGTCGACGAGGCCGTCGCTCTTCTTGCCGACAATCCCGGGGCTCGCCTGCTGTCGGGCGGGACCGACACGATGGTCGAAGTCAACTTCAACCATCTCAAGCCCGAAACCGTCATCGGCCTCCGCCGGGTCGCATCCCTCCGGGATTATCGCGTCTCTTCCGAGCGCATCGAGATAGGAGCCGGTGTCCCCTATGCGCGCATGGAGACCGGGCCGCTCGCAGATGCCCTGCCCGCTCTCGCGGCTGCCGCCCGAACGGTTGGTTCACCGCAGATCCGCGCTGCGGGCACCCTCGGCGGCAACCTCGGCACCTGCTCGCCGGCAGGCGATGGCCTTCCCGTACTCGCCGCCCTCGACGCCGTCGTGAATCTCAGGTCCCCGCGCGGACTTCGCCCCGTGCCCTTCGCAGAGTTCATGGTCGGCGTGAAGAGAAACTCGCGTCTCGCCGACGAGATCATCGAATCAGTGTCAATAGTGCCGACCCGGGGCTATCAGGATTACGCGAAAGTGGGAGTACGCAACGCGATGGTGATCTCCGTCGCGAGCGTCTGTTTCGTGCATGATCGGAACACGGCGTCGGTTCGCATCGCTCTCGGGGCCGTTGGGCCCGCCATCATTCGCGCGCGCGAAGCCGAATCCTGGCTCAGCGGACAGGTCGATGCCACGGCGACACTTCCGAACGACGACAACATCGCGTCCGAGTTCGCACGTCGCGTGGCGGCCGAAGCACGCCCGATCGACGATCATCGATCCACCGCGGCATACCGCCGCCACGCAATCCAGACCCTTGCCCGCCGCCTCTACCTCCGGAGCACCAAATGAACGACACGACAGGCTTCTACGAACTCGTGGTCAACGGAAAAAAGCGTGAGGTCCGTGACTCATGGGTCGGCGAGAGCCTTCTCTACGTCCTGCGCGAACGTCTCGGGCTGATGGGCAGCAAAGGCGCCTGCGAGCAAGGTGAGTGCGGGAGTTGCACGGTTCTCCTCGACGGCGATGCCGTCTGCTCGTGCCTCGTTCTCGCCGCAACGGCCGCCGACAGCGAAGTCGTCACCGTCGAAGGTCTCGCTGCCGACGGAGCTCCAACCGATGTGCAGCAGGCGTTCGTCGAGCATGGCGCGGTGCAGTGCGGTTTTTGCACGCCCGGCCTGATCGTCGCGGTGCACCACCTCCTCGACCACAACCCCGACCCGTCCGCAATCGAAGTGAAGGAAGCTCTGTCGGGCAACATCTGCCGTTGCACCGGATACGGCCGCATCTTTGCCGCCGTCGAAACAGTCGTCGCAGTTCGCAAGGGAGCCGGCAAGTGAAGAACACATCCTCCTCGACACGCACGAGGAATCGTGACGTCCTCGGTACGTCGGCTCTGCGTCCTGACGGCGTGGCGAAAACGCAGGGCAACTTCGCGTTCTCGTCGGACTTCCAGGCCGAAAACATGCTCTGGGGAGCGACGTTGCGTTCGCCACATCCCCACGCGCGGATCGTGTCGATCGATCCGACCGAAGCCTGGAAGATCTCCGGGGTCGAGGCGATCATCTTCGCCGACGACGTGCCAGGAAAAGCGACCTACGGACTCATTGCTTCCGACCAACCCGTCTTTGCGCGCGACGTGGTGCGCTACATGGGTGAGCCGATCGCGGCCGTGGCGGCCGACCATCCCGAGACCTGCCGCCGCGCCATCGCTGCGATCAAGGTCGTGTACGAGGAGCTTCCGGTGCTCTCCGACATGGACGCCGCCATCGATCCGTCGACTCCGGCAATTCATCCCGACGGCAACGTCTTTCGTCACCAACGCATCGTCTCGGGCGACCCGGATCTCGTCGGTGACGTCGTCGTCGAGGGGACCTACGACATCGGCATGCAGGACCAAGCCTTCCTCGGTCTCGAAGCCGCACTCGCCTATCCGGATCCGGGAGGAGCAGGAGTCGAGCTCGTCGTCGCAACCCAGTGGCTGCACGAGGACCGCAAACAAATCGCCGACTGTCTCGACCTTGCACCCGAGAAGGTGCGACTCGTTCTCGGTGGCGTCGGCGGAGCCTTCGGCGCGCGCGAGGACATCTCCCTGCAGGTTCACACTTGTCTCCTCGCGTTGCGCACGGGCCGCCCGGTGAAGGTCCAGTACAGCCGTGAGGAAAGTTTCTTTGGGCACGTCCACCGACACCCCGGACGCATCCACCTCCGCCACCATGCGGACCGCTCCGGAAAGCTGGTCAAGGTCGAGGGTTGGATGAAACTCGACGGTGGCGCCTACGCCTCGACCTCTGCGGCGGTGCTCATCAACGGAATCACCCACCTTCAGGGACCGTACGCCTGCGACAACTCGCGCCTCGATGCATGGGCGACACGCACGAACAATCCGCCGTGCGGAGCAATGCGCGGTTTCGGCGTGGTGCAGGCCTGCTTCGCGCACGAAGGACAGATGGACAAACTCGCTGCGGCTCTCGGCTTGTCACCCGTCGAGATCCGACTTCGCAACGCCATGAAGACCGGCGACAAGCTCTTCACCGGGCAGGTCGTCGACAGCGTGGCCCCCGTTGCGCGCTGCATCCGTGAAACCGATGCAATTCCCCTCCCAGCCGACGCGCAGTACGGCACGGGTTCGCTCGAATTGCCCGGTGGTTCGGGTCGCACCTCCGACCCCTCCCACATCCGTCGAGGGATCGGCTGGGGCGTTTCGATCAAGAACCTGATGTACTCCGAAGGTTTCGACGATTCGGCCGAAGCCCGATGCACACTCGCCGACGGTGTGGCGACACTCAAATTCGCAACGGCCGAGGTCGGGCAGGGCTTCGTCGTGCTCGCACAGCAGATCGCCCGCACGATTCTCGGCGTCGACACCGTCGTTCTCGACACGATCGACACGCAGATCGGCTCCGCAGGGTCGACCTCCGCCTCGCGACAGACATGGATGAGCGGCGGCGCAGTCGACGGTGCGTGTCGTCTCGTGCGCGAGAGACTCTTCGAGCACGTGGCGCATCTGCACAACCTCGATCCCCTGCAACTCGTTGTCGAGGGAACGGAAATCGTCGACACACTAGGTCCGCTGCGCGTCTCGGTTGCAGAGGCAAGCAAAGGCCTTCGCATCGAACAGACATTCCTCCACCGTCACCGGCCGACCGAGGAGCTCGACGAAAACGGCCAAGGAAACTGCCACGTTGCATTCGCCTTCGTCGCCCACCGCGCGGTGGTCGACGTCGACACCGAACTGGGTCTCGTCAAGGTCGTCCAAATTGCAACGGCACAAGACGTCGGTCAGGTGTTGAACCCGCTCGCTTTGTTGGGCCAGATCGAAGGCGGGATCGCCCAGGGTCTCGGACTTGCCGTGATGGAGGAGATAGTTGTCGATCGCGGAGTCGTCAGGAACCCGAGTTTCACCGACTATCTCCTGCCGACGGCCCTCGACGCGCCCGACGTCGTGGCGATTCCCATCGAAGAGTACGAACCGCTCGCTCCGCTCGGCGCAAAAGGCGTCGGTGAGCCCCCGTGCATCTCGGTGACCCCTGCGATCGTCGCTGCGATCCGCAATGCAACGGGCCGCGACATCATGCGCACCCCGGTGCGACCGCAGGACATCTGCCTGCCGGCCTGACCGATTCGGTCGAACCCGACCGGATCAATCGAACAGGTCGCGACCCTTCAGATCGACGGCCGCGGCGAAATGTCGCTCGGCCATCGAGGCGATGAGTTGCTTGCCGCGTTCGTTGCCGAGGTCGAAGGTCGCCCCCGTGAGCACCGCCGTCGAGGTACCTCCGATGACGTGCGCCAACCGGTAATCGCGCATGAACGATTCGGCCGGGTAATCGACTCCGCCCGTGCGCAGTGCTTCGAGGTAGTGCTTGATCCACCGTTCCTCGTTCTTGCGGCGAACCTCGACCGTCACGCTGCCCCCGAGCAGATACGCGAGGTCGTATGCGGCAGGACCGCGGCCGAGGCTTTGCCAGTCGATGACGGCCACGCGATCGCGGTCGAACATCAGGTTGTCGACCCGGTAGTCGAGGTGCAGCATCGTCCACGGCGCCTTGGAGAACTCCTCGCAGGCCCGCCAGTAGTTCGTCGAGATCCACTCGCCGAGAGCCAAACCCTCTTCCGACAGCATGTTGCCGAAGTTCGGCTGGAACATCTGCCAGAGGGCGGGCCACATCTGCGCGAAGGCCTGGATGCGCTCGTGAACGGTGCTCGGTGCCCATGCAATGGCCGGATCATCGGCCTTGCCCCACCAGCTCGCATGAACCGCCGCCAGAGAATCGATTGCCGCGATGGCCTGCGCGTCGGACATGCCCTCGATCTGAGACACCATCGACAAGCCACCCATGTCCTCCATCACGATGACGAAGGTCGCTGTGCCCGACTGAATGTCGGCGAAGTACGCCTTTGGCACGAATGCGACCGTGCGGTCTGCGCACTTCGTGTAGAAGTTGACCTCGGCCTCGTACATCCCGAGTGAGATGCCCTGCTCGCGATTGGCGTCGGCACGCGACGGCAACTTCACGACGACCGAAGCCGGGCCGGTGCCGCTCGCGTAGCTGATCTTTGCGCGGTAGATCTCGCCCATCACGCCGACTCCCTCGCCGATCTGCGCGAGTTCAATCGACCCAATCGCCCCGATCTCGGCTTTGCCCCCCGCCTTGATGGCTGATTCCAGCCAGGTCGAGGTCACTTCTGTCACGTCGGAGGGAATAGCCACGCTTGCCATGCGGCGACACTAGTCGGCGAGGCCGAAAATGCGCCTCACGTAGTCGTTGACGAAGACCCCATTCGGGTCGAGGCTGCGGCGAACGTCCTGGAACGTTGCCCACTCGGGATACAGCGGCGCCAGATCATCGGCCCCGAGAAAGTGCATCTTTCCCCAGTGGGGCCGACCTCCGTAGTCACGCATGATCCCTTCGACCTCGCGGAAGTAGTTCTCGAAGGGCGTTCCCTTGAACATGTGAACCGCGATGTACGCGGTCTCTCGGCCGTGGGCAGTCGACAGCAAAATGTCGTCCGGGGCCGTGAACCGGACTTCGACGGGAAAACTGATGCGAAACCCCTTGTCGTCGATCATCGCGCGCACGCGCGACAGTGCTTCGGCGCACGCCTCACGCGGAATCGCATACTCCATCTCGACGAAACGCACACGTCTGGAGCTGGCGAAAACCTTGTGGCTCACGTTCGAATACGACACCTGTCCCGAGCTCGGGAGGGCCGTCGCCAGTCGAGGGATCAGCGAGGGAACGGCGCGTCCGACGCGGCACACGGCGCCGAAGGCGGTGTTCTCGAGGAACGACTTCTGCCACCACTCCCGCATGCGCGGCATCGGTGCGGCGGACTCGTCGGTTCGGTTGTTCCGTTTCGTGATCGCCCATCCCGTGTGCGGAATCCAGAAGAACTCGAAGTGGTCGTTCGTCGACACGTGCTCGTCGAGCGATGACAACAGCGCGTCGAGCCGCATCGGCGTCTCCACCGCCGACAGGACGAATGCAGGAACCACTCGCAACCGCACCGAGGTGATGATGCCGAGCGATCCAACTCCGACGACGGCGGCACGAAACTCACTGTTGTCGGCCGGGGTCAAACGCCTTTCCGCGCCCGTGCCGTCGATCAGGCTGATGCCGACAACTTGACCGGCGATTCCGGTCAATCCCGCGCCGGTCCCGTGGGTCGAAGTCGAAATGGCCCCCGAAATCGACTGATACGCAATGTCCCCGAGGTTGGCAAGCGCCCAACCCTGCCGCGCGAGCGCGTCGTTCAGGTCGGCGATCGTCACGCCACCTTCGACCTCGACCTCACCCGACGAATCATCGATACGTTCGACGCGACCAACACCGTTCAGGTGACGAAGGTCCACGAGGACGTCGTTGGCCACTGCGGTTGCCGTGAAACTGTGGCCCGAGCCGACCACCTTCACGCGCCTGCCGTCGCCGAGGGCTCGTACGACGGTGTCGCGAACCTCTGCGGCGGAACGCACGACCCGCCACGACGTCGGTCGCGCATGCTGGTTGCCGGCCCAGTTCCGCCAGGTGCCGCCAACCCTTCCTCCCACGGTTGACAAAGTACTCTTTCGCGCATGTCGACACTCTCGGTCCGCAAGTGGTTCTCGTCGCGCGAGGAGACGGTCTCGGTCTTCGGGCGCCCCCTCCCAACGGCGTCGGTTCGTGCCGTCGCAGCGGCAGTGGTGATCAACCCGTTCGCGGGTCGCCACGTCGAGGATCTCTCGCCCCTCATCGCCGCCGCTCCCGAACTCTCGACAGAGCTCGCGCGGCGTTGCCTCGCGGTGCTCGCGGCCGATCCGGAAGCGATCACCGCTTACGGCAAGGGTGCGATCGTCGGACTGGACGGTGAGGCCGAACATGCCGCAGCCCTCATCCATCCGACGTTCGGGGCACCGGTTCGCGCGGCCATTGGCGGCGGAGCCGCCATCATTCCGTCGACAAAGGTCGTCGCGGCGGCAGGATTCAGACTCACCATGCCCGTGACGAACCGCCACGACATCTGGGTATTCGACGACATGGACTCCGCGTCCTTCGCCATCGATGACGCGCCTCGTCCCGACGAGATCGTCGTCGCCCTCGTGTACGCGACCGGGGGACGACCCGGCCATCGCATCACCAAGCCAAGCTGAAACCGGAAATCAGGACCACCAGACCATGTTCAAGGCAATCATTCTTCTCACCCGCGGAGCGGACCAGACCCCCGAGGACTTTCGTCGCTGGTGGCTCGACGACCACGCCCCGCTCGCCCGCCAACTCCCCGGACTTCGTGGCCTGGTCTTCAATCTCGTTTCACCCGGTCTGAACGGGGATGCCGAACTCCCGTACGACGGGGTCTCCGAGCTGTGGTTCGACAGCCGCGAAGCCTTCGACGCCGCCTATTCGACCGATTTGGGCAAGAGGGTGGCATCCGACTCGCTGCAGCACGTGAGCGGTCGTTTACGGTTGTTCGTGGAAGAGCACGTCCAAGAAAGGCTTCAGTCATGACTGCAGTTGAGAACAACCCTGGAATTTCTCAGTCCCGCGGCGCCAAGGTCCAGGACATCTTGAAGACCGACACGCGCCCCGTGCCGAAAGCGTTTCTCGATTTTGCCAGCCCGTATGTGGGCTCGGAGGAAGTTCCGAAATCACGTTTCACGTCCCCCGAATTCGCGGCACTCGAGAAGCAGTACGTCTGGATGAAAACCTGGCAGTTCGCCTGCCTCGAGGACGAGCTCAAAGAGCCGGGGTCGCACGTCGTCTACGACGTCGCCGACGAATCGCTCATCATCATCCGTGGCAAGGATGGCGAAATTCGCGCCCTGCACAACGCATGCATGCACCGCGGCACCCGCCTTGCAGACGACGCAGGTCGGGTCGACTCTTTCGTGTGTCCGTTCCACGGGTGGGAGTGGGACAACAAGGGTGATCTCGTCAACGTGCCCGGGTCGTGGGACTTCCCGCAGTTCATCCACGGTTCGAAGCCGACGTGTCTGCCCCAGGCGAAGGTCGCCACGTGGGACGGTCTCGTCTTCATCAACTTCGACCAGAACGCGAGGCCCTTCGACGAGTATGCGGCGAAGATGATCGAACACTTCAAGGAATTCCCTCTCTCGAAGCGCTACAAGGCATTCCACGCTGTCAAGGAAGTCGAATGCAACTGGAAGGTCCTGATGGAGGCCTTCAGTGAGGGCTACCACGTGCTCGTCACCCATCCCCAGATCGTGCCGTTCTGCGGCGACGAGAACAGCGAGTACTCGATCTATCCCGACAACCCCGAGGTGACACGCTTCTTCAACCCCTTCGGTGTGCAGTCTCCGCACATTCTCGAGACGCTGTCCGAAGAGACGATCGCCGAAGAGTTCGTCGCCTTCTCGAGTCGCAGTCGTGGCTACTCCGACCAGACGCGCCCCGAGGTTCCCGCCGGCGTCGAGGCACGTGCCTACGTTGCCGAGACGTTCCGTGAACGCATGTCGGCGATGTTCCGCGCCAACCTCGACAATTACTCGGACTCCGAGATTCTCGACGCGGTCCTGTACCACCTGTTCCCCGCCTTCGCTCCGTGGGCGGGCATCGGCCAACCACTCATGTATCGCTGGCGCCCGGGCCGCACACCCGACACTGCCTTCATGGACGTCATCCGCATGGTGGTCGTGCCCGACAACGAGCCGAAGCCCGATCCGGCGCCGACCACGACACTTCGCCGTGATCAGCGGTGGGTCGAAGCCCCCGGCATGGCCGGTCTCGCCGACGTGTTCGAGCAGGACATGTCGAACGTGCCCTACGTGCAGCAGGGACTCAAGTCGTCGGGCAAGAAGACGGTGACCTACGCGAACTACATGGAAGGCAAGCTGCGCCACTTCCACAAGATGCTCGACATCTACATCGAAGAAGGGCTTCGCGCCGACGGCAAGAGCCTCGACGTGCTCGATCCCCACCGCGTGGGCGCACAACTCGACTGAACCGCAGCACCCCGCCGACTAATGTCGTGCACGGGGGTAGCAACGTGTTGTCAGTCAAGGAAGCCGGTCAGGTCTTTGTCACCCCGGCTGCGTACGCCGACGAAGATCTCTTTTACCAAGCGTGTGCCGTTTTGCGCCGGGAAGATCCGGTACATCTCGTCCAACACGACAACTTCAACCCCTTCCACGCAGTCACGCGCCATGCAGACGTCCTGTCGGTCGAACTGCGCAACAATGTCTTTCGCAACGAGCCACGTTCGGTGCTCGGAACGAGGGCCGATGACGAACGCACGGCCAAGAACGGCAACCTGCTCCGCACCCTGATCCACGTCGACGGGGCCGAACATCGCGCGTTGCGCGGCATCACCTCCGACTGGTTCCTCCCCAAGAGCCTGGCTCGACTCGATGATCGACTGTCGGGCCTTGCCCGAGCGTCCGTCGATCGCATGGTGGAGATGGGCGGTCAGTGCGACTTTGCCCGCGACATCGCGATGCCACTGCCCCTCAACGTCATTCTTGCGATTCTCGGTCTTCCCGAGACCGACTACCCACGCATGTTGAAGCTGACCCAGGAGCTGTTCGGCAATGCCGACGAAGAAATGCGCCGCGGATCCACACCCGAGGCGCTGATCGCCGTCGTGCAGGACTTCTTCGCCTACTTCACCGAGCTGACCCGCCAGCGTCGCGAGGAGCCCCGGGACGACCTCACATCGGTCATCGCCAATGCGCTGATCGAAGGCCAACCGCTCACTGACATCCAGACGATTTCGTATTACGTGATCGCCGCCACGGCGGGTCACGACACGACTTCGGCCTCGATGGCGGGTGGGCTGCACGCCCTCGTCGAGAACCCCGATCAACTCGAACTTCTGAAAGCCCATCCCGAACACATCGCGACTGCCGTCGACGAAATCATCCGCTGGGTCACCCCCGTCAAACACTTCATGCGCAACGCCAGCGAGGACGCCGAGGTCGGCGGAAAGATGATCCGCAAGGGCGAGAGCGTTCTTCTCTCGTACCCCTCCGCAAACCGCGACGAGACCGTGTTCACGAATCCCGATCGTTTCGACGTCACGCGCAGCCCGAACAAGCATCTCGCATTCGGTTTCGGCGTCCACTATTGTCTGGGCGCCCTGCTTGCGCGCATGGAGCTGCGAGCGCTGTTGACCGAACTCATCCCCCGCCTCGATCATGTCGAGCTCGCCGGCGAGCCCGCGCTCATGAAGACGCTGTTCGTCGGCGGGCTGAAGCGACTGCCAATCAAGTACTCGGTACGAGAAGCAGCGTGACACAAGCCGATCATGCGGCGGGTCCGCAGAGTGCTTTCGGCGTGCTGCGCCTCAGGTCGTTCCGACTGCTGTGGTACAACACCCTCGGCTTCGTGCTCGTACAGTCGACGCAGAGATTCGCATTCGTCTGGTTGATCCTCGAGCTCGGATCGAAATCCGACGTCAGCGGACAGTTGCTCTTCGTGATGGGGCTACCGGCCCTCTTCATTTCGCTGCCCGTGGGCGTTATGTCCGATCGCGTCAACCGCCGACTGCTGCTGCTTCTCAGCCAAACGGGCGCCTTCGTCGTGACTCTCGTGACCTCGGTTCTGGTGTCGACCGACCGCATCACCACGGGCTCGGCAACCCTGTGTGCTGCGATTCTCGGTTTGTTCATTGCCATCGGCCAGCCGGTCCGCACGGCGATCGTCCCCACGCTCGTTCCGCAAGAGCACCTCATGAACGCGATCATCGTCTCGGTCGTCGCCTCGAACCTGGCGCTCATCCTCGGCCCGGCCATCGCGGGCCCGGCTATCAGCAGATGGGGTATCGAAGGCGCATTCTGGGTCCAGGCCGCCCTGTACGGCGTCGGCTTCCTTGCCCTCATACCGCTGAAGTTGCCTGCTGTGGTGGCGCGCACGGATCGCCCGCGGCTGCGCAGCGAGCTGGCCGCGGGCGTTGGCTTCATCGCCCGACACCGCGACATCCGAACCCTCTTCATCCTGCTGATGGGGAGCGTCATCTTCATGATGTCGCCCTGGATGGTTCTCGGTCCGCAATTCGCGCGGGAAGAAGTTGGCGCAACCGGTGCATCCGCCACTTTCCTCTACACGATGCTCGGCCTCGGCCAGTTCGTCACTTCGATGTGGCTGCTGCGCAATTCGCATCGTGTGAAACAAAAGGGTCTTTGGTTCATGCTGGGCCTCACGACCGGTGCAACCGTTCAGATCCTCATCGGCCCGGCTCCGTCGTACGTCATGCTCGCTCTCATTCTCTTCGCCTGGGGCCTCACGGGCGGCTTCTACCTGAACCTCAACCAGACTCTTCTGCAGGGCAACACGCCGCCCGAGGTGATGGGCCGCGTCATGTCGGTGCACAGTCTCTTGATGGTCGGCCTCGCCCCGATGGGCGCTCTTCTCATCGGCTACGCGGCACGACACCTGCATTCCCTGCCCGAAACGATCTCGGGTACGGGGGCTGCGATGCTCGTTCTCGTCCTCCTCGTGCTGGCCACCCAGCGCCGGTTCCGCACGCTCTCCTGACTTCGTTTGCTCGCACTGAGAGCCGTAACGTCTTTGCATGTCCAACGAACCCGTCTGGCGAACGAACCCACACGACATCGAGCCGATGATCGCCACCAACCCCAACATCAAGGGCGAGGTACACGTCCGGATCCTCAGCCGTACGCCGACGGTCCTCGAGAACACCTTTCCACCCAACACGTGGCTCGGACGCCACGTTCATGCCTCCGACACGCTCTACATCATCAAGGAAGGCGAGTTCCACATCGAAGGCGAAGGAGTCTTTCGCCCGGGCGACGTGCGGTTCGTCGCAAAAGGCCATGCCTACGGACCCGAGTGGGCCGGGCCCGATGGTGCGAAGCTACTGATCGTCGCCGTCAACGGAAGTTTCGGCACCGACTGGGTCTGACGCCGAACGCCGTCTCAGGGTTCGGAGTGCAGCCACAACGTGTCGGCATCCGAGCGTGGGCTCGTCCTCGACGCACACACCACGACACGCTGGCCTGCTGATACGTATCCGGCAGCTCGCACGGCATCGAGAGCAAGCGGAATGGCGTCCTCGATGCGTCCCGGGCGGTCGACCACGGTGGGCAAGACACCCCTCAACGCGACCAGAATTCGCGCAGTCGCGGGGTCGGGGGTCACGGCGAGAATAGGCGCACTGGGCCGACAGGCGGCCAATAAACGGGCGCTGTAGCCGGTGTAGGTCAGCGCCAGAATCGCATGAGCATCGATGCGCTTGGCGAGGGCGCTTGCCGCCGCCGTCACCGCTGCCGTCGCGGGGTTGGCATCGGCAAACAGATTCGGCAGGTTGACGTCGGCCTCTGCTCCCCGACAGATTCGTGCCATCGCCCGCACCGCGCCCGCAGGGTCGTCGCCAACGGCGGTCTCGCCCGACAACATCACCGCATCAAAGCCGTCTCTCACCGCAGCAGACACGTCGGCGACTTCCGCACGGGTCGGGCGCGTCGAGGAAATCATCGACTCGAGCATCTCGGTCGCACAGATCGATACCTTTCCCATCTCAATGGCCCGTCTTGCGAGTCGTCGTTGCACGGGTGGCACGTCCTCGTAGGGAATCTCGACCCCGAGGTCACCGCGCGCTGCCATCACGCCATCACCCGCGGAAAGGATCCCATCCAGATCGGCGAGGGCCTGTGGACGTTCGATCTTTGCGATGACCAAACCGGCCGAACCTAACAGTGCTCGTACCTGTTCGACATCGCGCGAGGACTGAACGAACGACACGGCGACTATCTCGACGCCGAGTTCGCGTGCCACCGTGATGTCGGCCCGGTCCTTCTCCGACAGCATGTCGCCGGAAATCGATGTGTCCGGAAGATTCACACCCTTGCCCCGGTTGAGCGCTCCGCCATCGACGACGAGCACACGCAGCGATCTCTCATCGACCGAAACGATTCGACACGAAATCCGTCCGTCGTGAAGCAACAGTCGCTGCCCGGATTCGATGGCAAGACTGGCCGAACCCGACATGAGGTCGTCGAGACCCAACTCCGCCAGCGAGAAAACGACCTCGTCGCCGTCCGACAGATCGCGTGCCTCGCCCACGTAGCGCATCTTCGGGCCCTGAATGTCGACGAGCACCGCCGCCAAAGGTGCCGCACGACGAACGAGGCCGATCGACTCGCGCAAACCATCCGTCGTCAGGTGCGAGCAGTTCAATCGGAACACCGACGCCCCTGCCGCTACAAGAGCACGTACCCCCTCGTCGGAGGCCGATGCCGGCCCCAGCGTGGCAACGATCTTGGTTCTGCGGTCCACTTTTCCTCCGTCAGCGCCTTCCGATGCGAGAATACGGTATGGCCCTCGCCCGTAGCGCGACTCAAACGATCGTCACACTCGACCTCGAAGGTGTCCTCGTACCCGAAATTTGGATTGCGGTCGCCGAGACCACCGGAATCAAGGAACTTCGACGCACGACTCGCGACGAGCCCGACTACGACGTTCTCATGCGAGGGCGACTGGAGATACTCGACGCACATGGCCTCACGATGTCGGCCATCGAAGAGGTGATTGCGACTCTCTCGCCCCTCGATGGCGCCCGAGAATTCCTCGACGAGCTGCGATCGATCACCCAGGTGGTCATTTTGTCGGACACATTCGAACAGTTCGGCCGGCCGTTGATGCGCCATCTCGGCATGCCGACCCTCGTATGCCACCGCCTTGTCGTGGAGAGCGACCGCATCGTCGACTACGAGCTGCGCCTCGACGACCAGAAGCGTCGCGCGGTCGAGGCCTTCCAAGCCCTCAACTACCGCGTCATCGCGGCCGGCGACTCGTACAACGACACCGCGATGCTGGGGGCGGCCGAACACGGTTTCCTCTTCCACGCTCCCGACAACGTGAAGCGTGAGTTTCCCCACTTTCCCGCGCTTGACTCGTACGGCGATCTTCTCGCCAACATCAAACAAGTGCTCTGACCGACATGCCCAACACGTCGCGCGAACTCTGGCGAGTGGTCGAGCCCTACCACCAAGTTGCCTACAGGTCACCCGAAGCAACCGCCGCATACACGACTCTCGGCCTCACCATCCCGCCCCACCAGTACTTCGCCAACCGTCTCGCTGTCATGGGTCCCGTGGGGACGACAACGGCATCAGCGGTCCTTTTCGGGTTCAACCCGATGTATGTCGCAACCGCCGTTCCCGAGATCTGGAAGATTGCCGAGCCGCAGAGAATCTGCGACGCCCGCCGCGATGCCGCAGTCGCATGCCTGAGGCGCATCGTGCCCGGCATCGAAACTTCGCCGCTCACAGTCGAACTCGCGCACATCGCCCGCGACCTCGTCCTGCGCCTCGATTACGCGGGAAGCCCTATCGGAGGAGCCTGCTTCGACCAGGCCTACCCCGACTCGCCCGACGCCGGACTCTGGCATTCGTGCACGGTGCTACGCGAGCACCGTGGCGACGCACATTGGCGGGCAACCGCGGCCCACGGCGTCGATCCGGTCGAGTGCCACATTCTTCATGCCGCCGATGGCGCCATGCCGGAGGACCTGTTGCAACGGGTGTCGGGCTGGGACGACGTCGCCTGGGGTGATGCCAAGCATCGCCTCGCGCACCGGGGAATCATTGAGATCAACGAAGACCGTCCAGTTCTGACCGACGATGGTCGCACGACGAAGCGGGCCATCGAGGCCGCCACGGACTCCCACGCGGACCGCGCCATCGAAGCCGTCGGCGCCGCGCGGGTGCTCGAACTGCGCGAACGGATGCGACCATGGATCGCGATGATCATGGACGCCGACGTCATAGGAGCCTGGAAGATGCGCGAGGCGCTGTGGCGCGAAGAGTGACGCGGCGTTAGTTCCGGCCCAACAGGCCGCCGATGACACCGCCACCGCCGGGCTGACTCGCAGGCAGCAACGACGAGATCCAACCGATCAGCTCTTGCGGGTTGCGGGTTTGGGTCCACACCCTTCCGGGACCCTGGAAGTCGAGAACCAGGCCTTCGCCACTCTTGAACATCTGCACGATGCCACCTGTCGCCTTGCGAATGTTCATCTGCACCGACGACTCGTAGGCCACCATGTGACCGGAATCGATGGTGATGCTCTCACCGGCTGCGAGGTTCCACTCTTCGAGGCCTCCGTAGCAACCGAAGACGATGAGTCCATCGCCCTCGGCGCGCAGGATGAATCCACCCTCGGATCCGAACATGTTCTTGAAGCCACCCCACTGGGTGTCGAGCGTGACCGACTTTTCATTGGCCAACCAACTGCCGCGCGAGATGAACAGCGGCATTGCGCCCGAGATTGCCTGCACCGTCATGTCACCGGGCAGACGTGCGGCCACGTCGACAAAACCACCCGAGGCCGGCGCCGTGTAGGTGGAGACGAAGAGACTCTCACCACCGAGCGCCGCCCGCTTCAGTGACTTCATGACCCCGCCCTCGGCCTTGGCGACCAGGTTGACACCCGCCGACATCGCCATCATCGCGCCGGATTCGACCTGAACGGCCTCACCCCCGGCCAACTGAATGCGTGCGACTGCGAACGAGGGATTCTGACGGACCGTGACCTGCATGGTCACACTCTAGACACTGGTGTCGAAGGGGGTGTTCTGGTTCAGGACAAAGTGGACAGCATGTCTCGGGACATAGTGGACACCCACCCAACAGGGGGTTCCCATGGACCAAACCAGGTTCCTCGTCGACGCCGTCATCATTGAAAAACGCAGCATCAGATCCGTCGCCCAGGACTACGGCGTGTCCAAATCCTGGGTCCACAAACTCGTCACCCTCTACAACCACGGCGGCTACGACGCTCTCCAACCCCGCTCCAAACGCCCACTGACATCCCCGAACCAAACCACCCCCACAATCCGCGACGAAATCATCCGGCTCCGCAAAACACTCGCCGAAGACGGCCTGGACAACGGCCCCCACACCATCGCCTGGCACCTCACCCGCAACGGGTTCGACGCCCCATCAGCTGCGACGATCTGGCGGATCTTGTCCCGCGGCGGGTTCATCGACTCCGAACCAAAGAAACGACCCCACACCTCCTACATCCGTTTCGAAGCGAACCTCCCCAACGAATGCTGGCAAGCAGACACCACACACTGGACCCTGGCTGACGGCACCGACATCGAAATCCTCGACATCATCGATGACCATTCCCGTTACCTGATCACCGCCCGCGCGTTCCGCCGACCCAAAGCATCCGACGTGACCGCCACATTCATCGACGCATTCACCACACACGGCACACCCGCCTCAGTGCTCACCGACAACGGCGCAATCTTCACCGCCCAGCACCGCCGCGGCCACAACGCGCTCGAAACAGCACTCCATGACCGTGGAATCATCCACAAACATTCCCGCCCCTACCACCCGCAAACCTGCGGCAAAATCGAACGGTTCCACCAAACACTCAAAAAAGCCCTCGGACAACAACCCGCCGCGGAAACCATCGCAGAACTACAAACACAGCTCGACGCGATCATCGACAACTACAACCATCACCGGCCACACCGCGCACGCGGCAACATCACCCCACACCAAGCGTTCACCGCACGCACCAAAGCCCAACCCGGCACCGCTCGACCACCCACAAATTTCAGGGTCCGCACCGACAGAGTCGACTCATCCGGACGCGTCACACTCCGCCACGGCGCGATCCTCTGCCACATCATGATCGGACGCAAACACTCCGGGAAACGCATCCGGCTCTACGTTGCGGACCTCAACGTCCGCATCATCACCAACGACGGTGAACTACTCCGACACCTCGAAATCGACCCGACACGCCGCTACCAAGGCCTCGACAGAGAAATCAGTTAGCGTCTCGAGGGTTCACCGTGTCCACGATGACCCGAGACATCACAACTGTGGGCGAGGGGGTGTTCTGGTTCAGGACAAAGTGGACAGCATGTCTCGGGACATAGTGGACACCCACCCAACAGGGGGTTCCCATGGACCAAACCAGGTTCCTCGTCGACGCCGTCATCATTGAAAAACGCAGCATCAGATCCGTCGCCCAGGACTACGGCGTGTCCAAATCCTGGGTCCACAAACTCGTCACCCTCTACAACCACGGCGGCTACGACGCTCTCCAACCCCGCTCCAAACGCCCACTGACATCCCCGAACCAAACCACCCCCACAATCCGCGACGAAATCATCCGGCTCCGCAAAACACTCGCCGAAGACGGCCTGGACAACGGCCCCCACACCATCGCCTGGCACCTCACCCGCAACGGGTTCGACGCCCCATCAGCTGCGACGATCTGGCGGATCTTGTCCCGCGGCGGGTTCATCGACTCCGAACCAAAGAAACGACCCCACACCTCCTACATCCGTTTCGAAGCGAACCTCCCCAACGAATGCTGGCAAGCAGACACCACACACTGGACCCTGGCTGACGGCACCGACATCGAAATCCTCGACATCATCGATGACCATTCCCGTTACCTGATCACCGCCCGCGCGTTCCGCCGACCCAAAGCATCCGACGTGACCGCCACATTCATCGACGCATTCACCACACACGGCACACCCGCCTCAGTGCTCACCGACAACGGCGCAATCTTCACCGCCCAGCACCGCCGCGGCCACAACGCGCTCGAAACAGCACTCCATGACCGTGGAATCATCCACAAACATTCCCGCCCCTACCACCCGCAAACCTGCGGCAAAATCGAACGGTTCCACCAAACACTCAAAAAAGCCCTCGGACAACAACCCGCCGCGGAAACCATCGCAGAACTACAAACACAGCTCGACGCGATCATCGACAACTACAACCATCACCGGCCACACCGCGCACGCGGCAACATCACCCCACACCAAGCGTTCACCGCACGCACCAAAGCCCAACCCGGCACCGCTCGACCACCCACAAATTTCAGGGTCCGCACCGACAGAGTCGACTCATCCGGACGCGTCACACTCCGCCACGGCGCGATCCTCTGCCACATCATGATCGGACGCAAACACTCCGGGAAACGCATCCGGCTCTACGTTGCGGACCTCAACGTCCGCATCATCACCAACGACGGTGAACTACTCCGACACCTCGAAATCGACCCGACACGCCGCTACCAAGGCCTCGACAGAGAAATCAGTTAGCGTCTCGAGGGTTCACCGTGTCCACGATGACCCGAGACATCACACTGGTGTCGAAGGGGGGACTTGAACCCCCACGCCCTTGCGGGCGCCAGCCCCTCAAGCTGGTGCGTCTGCCTATTTCGCCACTTCGACGTGGATTGAAAGCCTAACTGCGGCTCAACGAACCGCCAACCGATGATCTCGGCTATCCCGGTTTTACTCGGCAAGGAGCATTGCGAGAGCGATCACCGTGAGGAACCATGCAAGTGCAAACACGGTCGTGATGCGGTTGAGGTTGCGCTCGGCAGCAGCCGATCCCAGAGCCGCGCCGCCTCCGCCGCCGAACATGTCGGACAGGCCACCGCCGCGGCCACTGTGCAGGAGAATTCCGACGATCATGGCGAACATCGAAGCCACATTGATGACGACGGCGAGGATTGTGATGAGGTCACGCACGGCGGTGAACTCTAGTCCCGAGCCTCCGGGAAATGACAGGCAACCGCCCGCCCCCCGGTGCCGAATGCCAGATCCGGGGCCTCGGTGGCGCAACGATCGGTGGCCTTCCAACAGCGAGTGCGGAAGCGACAGCCACTGGGCGGGTTCACGGGTGAGGGGACGTCACCTTCCAAGGTGATGCGGGTTCGCATCTTTTCCCTGTGCGGGTCTGCCACGGGAACCGCCGACAGAAGAGCCTTCGTGTATGGGTGGCTCGGATCGCCGTAAATTCGATCCACGGGCCCGATTTCGACGATCTTGCCCAGATACATCACGGCGACGCGGTCGGCGATGTGGCGCACCACCGACAGGTCGTGGGCGATGAAGAGGTACGCGAGCCCGAGCTGACGCTGGAGGTCCTGCAAAAGGTTGATGATGCCTGCCTGCACGCTGACATCGAGGGCTGAGACTGGTTCGTCCAGCACCAACAATTTCGGCTCGACGGCGAGAGCGCGGGCGATGCCGATGCGTTGACGTTGTCCTCCGGAGAACTCGTGAGGGTAGCGATTCCCGTGCTCGGGGTTGAGACCCACCATTGCGAGTAGCTCGGCCACACGCTCGGCTTCCCTGCCAACGGCAAGGCCGTGCGTGCGCAACGGTTCGGCGATCGTCTGACTCACCTGCATGCGCGGGTTGAGCGATGCATAAGGATCCTGGAAGACGATCTGCATCTCGCGCCGAAGTGGACGCATTTCGCGCGTCGACAATTCCGTGAGTTCACGTCCGTCGAACTTCACCGAACCCGACGTTGCCTTGAGCAGCTGCAGCACGCTGCGTCCCGTCGTCGACTTTCCGCAACCGCTCTCGCCGACGAGCCCCAGTGTCTCCCCTGCGGAGAGGTCGAACGAGACGTCGGAGACCGCCTGCACCTTGCCGACGACACGACGAACGACCCCTGCAGACCGCACGGGGAACGCCTTCACCAGATTGCGCACCTCGAGCAACGCCACTCAGACCACACCCTCGCGAAGGAAGATCGAACGCCTGTCGGACATCGACCTGATGTCATCGACCCGGTGGCATGCGACCCCGTGGTGCGCCTCGGGACCGACAACACCCGGTTCGCTCGCGCCGCAGGATTCGACCGCAAGCGGACAACGCGGCGCGAAGAGACAACCCTCGGCCACCCGCATCAGCGACGGCGGCGCACCCTTGATCTGGTTGAGTCGACGACCGTGGCTGTCTTCACCGGGAATCGCACCCAACAGTCCGATCGTGTACGGCATCTGGGGGTCGTCGAACACCTCTTCGATCGGACCCGACTCGACGACGCGGCCCGCATACATGACGAGCAAACGGTCGGCCATACCCGCGAGCACACCCAGGTCGTGCGTGATAAAGATGATCGCGGTACCCGTCTCGCGTCGAATTCGCTGCAACGTGTCGAGAATCTGCGCCTGAACGGTCACATCGAGGGCTGTCGTTGGCTCGTCGGCGATCAACACCTCGGGGTCGTTTGCGATCGCCATCGCAATGACGACGCGCTGACGCATCCCGCCAGAGAATTCGTGGGGGTACGAGTCGAACCTGTCATCCGGGTTGGGAATGCCAACGAGACGGAGAAGATCAACCGCCTTGGCACGCGCTTCGTTCTTTTTCATGTCGCGGTGGGCCCGGATCGTCTCGACCAACTGCCAACCAACGGTGTACACGGGGTTCAACGCGGTCATCGGGTCCTGGAAGATCATTGCGATTCGCTTCCCGCGGATTTCGCGCATCTCACCGGGGAAACGCCCGACGATCTCGTCGTCGCCGATCTTCACTGAACCCGACACTCGCGCCGTCTTTGGAAGGAGACCCATGATGGCGAGGTTCGTGACGGATTTGCCGCAACCACTCTCGCCCACGATGCCGAGAACCTCGCCGCGCCGCAAGTCGAACGACACGCCGCGCACGGCCCGCACGACGCCGTCGTCGGTCGGAAATTCGACGCGCAAATCGCGCACCCGAAGAAGAGCGTCGGTCATGCGCGCACCCGGGTCTGCTTGGGGTCGAAGGCGTCGCGAAGGCCATCACCCACGAAGTTCACGCTGAGACAGATGAGAATGATGAAGATGCCGGGGAACCAGAACAACCACGGTCGGGTTTGGAAGGCCGCCTGGTAGTCGCTGACCAACAGACCGAGAGACGAGTCCGGTGCCTTGACCCCGAGACCGAGGTACGACAGGGCCGTCTCGACCAGGATCGCACCTGCGATCGACAGCGTTGCCGAAACGATGATCGGTCCGAGCGCGTTCGGCAGCACGTGACGGAAGATGATCCGACGATCGGTGACGCCGATGGCCCTGGCCGCCTCGACGAATTCCTTTTCGCGCAGCGACAAGAACTCGCCACGAACGATGCGAGCGGTCCCCTGCCAACTGAGCACCCCGAGAATCAGGGACAAAAGCCACCACGATCCCCCGCCGTCGAATTGCCACGCGATGCAACCGGCAAGGATCAGGAGCGGAATGGTCAGCAAGAGGTCGGTGATGCGCATGATGATCGCATCCGTCCAGCCCCGGAAATAGCCCGCAATCGCCCCGAGGGTGACGCCGATGGTCGTGGAAAGCACCGAGACCATCAACGCAATGAGAATCGACCTCTGGGCCCCGCGCAGGGTGAGGGCGAGCATGTCCTTGCCCAGCGAGTCGGTCCCGAACGGATGCGTCCACGAGGGGGGCTGGGAAAGGTTCGCCGTGTCCCGCTCCATGTAGTCGAACCGCCAGATGTACTTGCCGAAGATCGAGGCCAGAAAAATGATCGTCAGTGTGACGAGGCTGATCATCGCGAGTTTGTGCCTGAGAAAACGACGAACGACGGTTCGCCACTGCGATCGCACCTCGACGGCGAACTCGGCATCGTGCGAGCCAACGATTGCAGCCATCTCAGCTCACCCTGATTCGTGGGTCGAGGATCGCATAGATGATGTCGGCGATGATGTTGAAGACGATCGTGAAGGTCGCGGCGATCATCACGAACGCCAGCAACCGGTTCGGGTCGGGCGTGGGGTTCGACAGAGAGTCGAGGAAGAAGTCCCCCATGCCGTTCCAGGCGAACACCCGCTCGGTGATGACCGCACCGGCGATGAGACCGCCCCAACTGAGTGTCGCGATCGTCGCGATGGGTATCAACGCATTCCGGAAGGCGTGTCGCACGATCACGCGGGTCTCGGAAATGCCCTTCGCGCGGGCAGTGCGCACGTGGTCGGCATTCAATTGCTCGAGCATCGATGCCCGCATGTACCGGCTGTATCCGGCATATGAAATCGTGAACAGCACGATGACCGGCAACACGCCGTGGCCTACGTAGCTCCAGAGGCGCGACGGCAACGTGTCCGCCAAGTCACGTGGCTCGGAGCCGAGCGTCTTGACGAAACGCCCGTATTCGCGGTTCTTGAAATAGAGCATCGCGGACAACATGACGAGGGCCGTCACGCCGAGGGATATTCCGGACCACTTGTAGCGCGCCCCGGGCTTGGCTATCCGCAGACGTTCACGCTTGCGACCGATCAGATAGAACGAACCTCCGAAGAACGCCGTGATGACGAGTGCGAAGGCCACCGAAATTCCGGGGTTCTCCAACCAGTCATTGAACTTGATGGCACCAAAGACTTTCAGGAGGTTGGCGAACCAGAACACGGGCAGGGAGAAAAAGAGAAATGAGATGAACGTCGTCGAGTAGTCGAAACCCGAGTACTGGCGGACGCCGCTCACGATGCCGATCATCAAGCCGATCGAGATGGCGATGAGCTCGGCGATGAGAACGAGCCTGAGCGTGTATTTGATGGCCGACCACAGTTGTGGCCACACCGGCCGGTTCTTCATGTCGTTGCCAAGGTCGCCGGTGATGAAGTTGCCCGCCCAATCCGCGTAGCGCTCGACGAATGGCTTGTCGAGGCCGAGGCGAATCTCCTCGTTGCGGATCACTTGCGGCGAGATTCCGGGCTTGGCCCGAAGGTTCTCCAGAGGATCACCGGAATTGATGACGAGAAAAAAAGTGAAAACGCTCGCGAGAAAAAGCACAGGCACCGCGATGAGCAACCTGCGAATGATGAATGCCGTCACTGACGGTGTCCTCCCCACGTACGAAGGTGGGCGGGGTCTCCCCCGCCCACCTCACGTTCGTGCCGTTCAGTGGCTGATTACTTGGTCCAGGTCTCCGCGTTCCACGTGACGCCGGCGAAGCTGTTCGGGGCGACGCCCGACACCGTTCCAGCGTTTGCGTAGAGCTCGGTCCACTGGGTCAGCGGAATCGTCACCATGTCGTCCCAGATCATCTGGTCGAGCTGGTTGTACAGATCTGCACGCTTAGCCTCGTCGAGTTCGGAGTCGGCCTGGTTGGTCAGGTCGACGATCTTCTCGTTGACGTAGCCGTTCCAGTTCTGGCCACCACCCTGCTCGGCGGGGAGGTAGATCGAGTTGTTGCTCGCCAGAGCAACACCCGCAACCCACGCAAAGAGCGCGATGTCGTAGTCACCCGCAGGCAGACGCACGGCGTTGAAATCCTCGGCCGGGTCGTCGGTCAACTCGATACCGGCTTCCTTGCAGGCTGCCGCGGCGAGTTCGTTGGTCTGCTGGCGACGCGGGTTCGGATCACGACGGCCGAGACGCAGCGACAACTTCTTGCCACCCTTTGCGTAGAAGCCGTCGTCACCGAGCGTGTAGCCATCCTCTTCGAGGAGCGACTTCGCAAGTGCGATGTCCTGCTTGGCGAACTTGCCGCTGCCGTCCTTGTAGTACGGCGAGCTGGGGATGAAGATGCGGTTGTTCAACACCTGGGCCTCGGGATCGACGCTGCGGTACAGCGTGGTCACGATTTCCTCGCGGTCGATACAGGCAGCAACTGCCTGACGAACCTTGAGGCTGGCGAGGTGCTCGTTCTTCAGGTTCAGGTCGTAGTGCTCGAAGACCGTGCCGGCCTCGAACTGCAGGTTGACACCTTCGATCGCCTTGATCTGCTCGACCAGGTCGACGTTCGGCTGCGGTGTGATGACGTCAACTTCGCCGTTCTGGAGAGCCGCCGGCTGCTGCGTTGCATCCGGAACCATCTGGAAGACGATCTTGGCTGCCTTTGCGGGTTCGCCCCACCACTTCGGGTTGCGCTCGAGCGTCAGGCTCTGACCGGCCGTGAACTCGGTCATGACGTACGGGCCACCGGATACCGCGACCTCGGGCTTGAAGCCGACGAAGCCTGTGTTCCAGAAGTCCGCAACCTTGTAGAGATCGGCATCCGACAGTTCGGCAGTGAGGTCGGCAACACCCGACTCACGCTCGACGACGTGCGCCGGCAACAAGCCACCGAACATCGTCTTCCAGTCGGCGAAGATCTTCGAGTACACGGACGTGATCGTCTTGCCATCCTCGGAGCAGGTCACGCTGTCGACGAGTTCGTAACCCGTGGTGCTCGCGGTGTTCCACACCGGAACGGGGTTGCCTTCTTCGTCCTTCAGCTCGGCGCCGGCCTCGTCCTTGCGGTTGCCATCCTTGCCGTTGCTGGACCGCCATGCGAGCACGAAGTCGTCACAGTCGATGGCTTCGCCGTCGCTCCACACCGCATCGGGGTTGAGCACGTACTCGACGGTGAACGGCTCTTCCGACGTCACCGTGACAGACGATGCGATTGCCTCGTAGACCTTGTTGGTCGCGTCAGGGTTGAAGTAGATGGGTCCGGGCAGCAGCTGGTTCAGCACCAACGTGTTGGCGAACAGGCCCTGGTCTGCAGCACCGTTGTTGTACGAGGTGTACTCCTGTTCGGCCGCGTACACGATCGTCGCATCCGCGGCAGGTGCCGTGGTGTCGGCAGGTGCCGTGGTGTCGGCCGTGGCCGTGGTATCCGCCGTCGATCCCTCCGACGAACCACCGTCATCGCCACAAGCCGCGGCGATCAGCGAGAAGCCGACCGCACACGCCAGGACGACCCTCTTCCGGGTCTTCTTCATGTATTTCCCCCTTCGTCGCCGAAGCGACCTCCACAGGACGACTTGCGACGTCCAGGTATCTGTTGCCGCCAAATTACCAGAAGGTAACACCTCCGCCTAGAGGAGGATTTTTCACAATTCGACGCTCAGACCGCGTGCAAGCGGTACTTCACGATGCGCGCGAACTCGTCGGGATCGAGGCTGGCCCCTCCGACGAGCGCCCCGTCGATGTCGGGTTGCTGCATCAACTCGGCGATGTTCGCCGCCTTGACCGATCCCCCGTATTGAATCCGCAGTGCCTTGGCGGCATCGTTGCCGTGGGACGCCCTGACTTCGGCGCGGATCGCCCCGCAGACCGCCTGTGCATCGTGGGCAGTTGCCGTTCTGCCGGTTCCGATCGCCCAAATCGGCTCGTATGCGATGACAAGACCGGACACGGTCTCGGCGGTGCGCTTCGCGAGAGCGGAGCGCACCTGACCCAGCACCTTCGCCTCGGTCGAGCCCGCCTCACGCTCGTCGAGTGTTTCGCCGACGCACACGATCGGCGTCATGCCCGACTTCAGGATCGCGGTCGTCTTGCTCGCCACGATCTCGTCTGTCTCACCAAAAATCTCCCGCCGCTCACTGTGGCCGACGATCACGTACTTCACAGAAAGTTTCGCCAGCATTGCGGGCGACACTTCCCCTGTGAACGCGCCCTTCTCTTCGTAGTGGCAATGTTGTGCCCCGAGAAGAAATCTCAATTCGTCGGCTTCGATGAGAGTCTGCACGCTGCGAATGTCGGTGAACGGAGGATGAATCGACACGTCGGTCGCCTCGAAGTCCTCTTTGACGACCAAATAATTCAGCTTCTGGACGAGTTGAATCGCCTCGAAGTGATTCAGATGCATCTTCCAGTTCCCACTGATCAGTGGCTTGCGTGCATCACCTGGCATTTGGCGCCCCTCTCAATGCCGCGAGTCCGGGAAGATCCCCGAACTCGAGAAACTCGAGCGACGCTCCACCACCCGTCGACACATGGTCCACCTCGTCGTCGAGACCGAACTGCGCGAGAGCGGCGGCGCTGTCGCCACCACCCACGACCGTGAACGCCTTCGTGTCGGCAACTGCCTGTGCGAGTGTTTTCGTACCGTTTGCGAAACGCGAATCTTCGAACATCCCCATTGGTCCGTTCCAGAACACCGTTCGCGCATCCATGACGACGTCGCTGAAGGCCGCCGCAGTGCCGGGTCCGATGTCGAGACCCTTTGCGCCGTCGGGAAGGCGAATGCCGAATGTCGCGTAGTTGCCGTTCGCGTCGAGACCCACGATGTCCTCAGGAAGATGAATCGGCTTCGGCCCATCGAGCAGACGACGACAAAAAGCCACCTGATCCAGTTCGCAAATCGAGTCGCCTACGGGCATGCCCTTGGCTGCAAGGAAGGTGAAGCACATACCTCCGCCGATCACCAAGGCATCGACGGTTTGCAGAAGCGCTTCGATGACGCCGAGCTTGTCGCTCACCTTTGCGCCGCCCAACACCGCCACAAAAGGACGCTTCGGGTGATCGCGCAGGCCACCGAGAATCTCTGCCTCTTTCTGCAACAGTCGTCCCGCCGCCGACGGCAGGGTCTTCGGAGGGCCGACAACCGACGCGTGGGCGCGATGCGCTGCACCGAACGCGTCGTCGACATAGGCGTCGAATCCGGCGACCAACTGTCCAACGAAGTCGTCGTTGTTCGATTCCTCCCCCGGGTTGAATCGCAGATTCTCGAGCAGTTCGACCCCGGGGGCGAGTTCTGCGAGTCTCCGGCGCACGGGCTCCATCGAGTACTTCGGGGTGGGTTTGCCCTTCGGTCGACCCAAATGACTCGCGCAGACCACGGTTGCGCCTCGCGAGGTCAGCCACTCGATCGTGGGCAATGCGGCGCGAATACGAAAATCATCGGTGATGGTCCGCGCATCGTCCGGGCCTTCCATGGGCACGTTGAAGTCGGTCCGAACGAGAACCCGCTTGCCGGCAACGTCGCCCAGGTCCTCGAGCACCGGAAGCCTCGACATCGTCAGGCCTTCAACTTGGCGCCGATGTGCTTCGTCAGGTCGACGAGTCGGTTCGAATATCCCCACTCGTTGTCGTACCAGCCGAGCACCTTCACGAGATTCCCCATCGACATCGTCAGATCGCTGTCGAAAATGCACGAGTGTGGATTGGTGACGATGTCGCTCGACACGATCGGAGCCTCTGTGTACTCGAGCACGCCCTTCAGCGGGCCGTTTGCCGCGGCCTTGAACGCCGCGTTGATCTCCTCCACGGATGCGGGCTTCTTCAAGTTGGCCACGAAATCGGTGATCGACCCGGTCGGAACCGGCACACGGAGTGCGGTGCCGTCGAGTTTGCCCTTCATTGCGGCCATCACGAGGCTGGTCGCGCGTGCCGCGCCGGTGCTCGTCGGAGTGATGTTGATCGCCGCTCCGCGCGCCCTGCGAAGGTCGCTGTGCGGGCCGTCGACCAACTGCTGGTCACCCGTGTAGGCGTGGACGGTCGTCATCAGTCCGTTCTCGACTCCAAAGGCATCGTCCAACACCTTGACCAGAGGAACGAAACAGTTCGTCGTGCAACTGGCGTTCGATACGACCTTGTGCTGGGCAGGGTCGAAGTCGGCGTGGTTGACGCCGTAGACGAACGTGGCATCGGCACCGTTCGAGGGCGCGGACACGATCACCAATGGAGCCCCGGCGTCGAGATGCATTGCGGCCTTGTCGCGATCGGTGAAGATGCCGGTCGACTCAATGACGAGGTCGACGCCGAGCGCCTTCCACGGCAACTCCTTCGGGTCACGGACCTGCAAGACCTTCAGAACCTTGCCGTCGATGCTGATTCCATCGTCGGTGGCAGAGATCGCATTCGGCAGAACGCCGAGCACCGAGTCGTACTTCAGCAGGTGTGCCATCGTCTTCAGAGAGCCGAGGTCGTTGACCGCGACGATCTCGATGTCGGCCCCACTCGCCTGCACGGCACGGAAGAAGTTCCGCCCGATGCGCCCGAAGCCGTTGATTCCCACACGAACCGTCATTGACTTCCTCCTCCGCGTCCTCTGTCCTGACGGCAACCGAGGTTAGTGGTGCGACCCTCGAGGGCCCGTATCGGCTAGCCCTTGACGAGGTCCCTGTGGGTGACGCGGGGACGCATGTCATGTGCCACGAACCATGCGCCGAGCCGTTCGGCAATTGCGACCGAACGGTGCTGGCCGCCGGTGCAACCGATCGCAATCGAAAGGTAACTCTTGCCTTCGGCTACGTAGGCAGGCAGCAACGTTCCGAGCATCCCTTCGAGATGATCGAGGAAACGGCCGGCCAACGGATTGTCGAGAACGTAGGTTCGCACCGGATCGTCGAGTCCGGACAGTGGTCGCAGGTTTTCGTCCCAGTACGGATTCGGCAGGAAGCGCACGTCGAACACGAGATCGACGTCGAGAGGCAGACCGTGCTTGAATCCGAACGAGACGATCCCGATCTGCAGCGTGTCGCTGGGTGAGGTGGGTCCGAACAGTTCGATCAGCTTCGCCTTCAGCTGGTGAACGGTGAGATCGGAAGTGTCGATCACGAGGTCCGCTTCCGCTTTCACGGGCTGCAGCAGTTCTCGTTCCCGCTGGATGACCGCAGCGATCCCCGATTCCGAAGCGGCCTGTCCGCGCTCGAGGTCGAGCGGGTGGCGACGACGGGTGGCGCCGTAGCGCTTGACGAGAGAGCCGGTCGACGCGTCGAGGAACAAAACACGGACTCGATTTCCCGAAGACCGCAGGCTGCGCAAAACGCCCACCATGTCAGCCTGCTGTGTGGCATTGCCGACCACGAGACACAGTTGCTGATGGGGATCCGTCGGCTGACTGGCCATGTCGACGACCTGCTCGATGAGCGCGGTCGGAAGGTTGTCGACCACGAACCACCCGAGGTCCTCGAGGTCGTCGGCGGCCTGGGAACGACCGGCACCGGACAACCCGGTGATCACCAGTACGTCGGTCACGATGTGAAGGCTACCCACGCCCGTTCGCGGGAACGGGGAGTTTGCGCAGTCTCAACGCCAACAGTCTGGGAATCGTTGCCGCCAGCGCGTACTCCTCGCAGCGTGCAAGGAATCCGGGCGGCGGCGCGGGTTCGTGCATGCGTTCGAGAACCAGACCGGCGTCTGCCAGAGCGTTGAGATAGCGGCCCAGAGGCCGATGCACGAAGCGCACGCGAACCCCCGGCTCGACCTCTTCCACGTTCACTGCCTCCGTGAGGTACTCACCGATACGCCAGTACTGCTCGGGAGGGTCGAGGATCTGGTCGTCGATCCATCCACTGTTCGGCGTCTGCAACAACGGATGGTTCAAGAGAAACAAAAAGGTTCCGCCCTCGACCAACACCCGTGACACCTCTCGAATCGCCCCATCCAGGTTGTCGACGTGTTCGAAGACCAGACAAGCAACGACTGCATCGAACGTGCCGTCACCGAACGGGAGGTCGTCGACCACACCCACGCGGTAGTCGACGTACCCGCCGCGCGTCTTTGCCACCTCGATGTGTCGCTGTGTCGGATCGACTCCGACTACCGACCGCCCGGATCGCACTGCTGCCAAACGGCGACTGATTTGGCCCTCGCCACACCCCACGTCGAGGATGCGCTCGGCCGACGCAAGCTCGCCGAGAACCAGCGGGATGATCTGCTCTTCGTATTCGGGGTCGACGCCGCCGGTGAAACCGTTGATCCACCAATCCGCATGCTCGTCCCACGATGGAACCGATGAATCGCGCTCAGTCATGGTCGGTCACCCGCTTGTACACGGCCCGCGCCACTGCTTCGGGGAGCCACGACACCGCGAGCAACGCGTCGAGACCGGCCTCTTTCACGCCCTTCACCCCGCCGAATTCCTTCACGAGACGCGCCTTTCTTGCTTCACCCAGGCCGGGCACTCCGTCGAGCAGTCCCCGCTTCATCCGCTTGCCACGAAGCTCGCGGTGAAAGCTGTTGGCAAACCGGTGTGCTTCGTCGCGAATGCGCTGCAACATGAACATGGCCTCACTGCCACGCGGCACGGCGACGGGAGTTGACCGACCGGGCACGTAGACCTCTTCGAAACGCTTCGCGAGTGCCGCAACGGGGATCTCGTGTTCCAGTCCGAGTTCGCGCACGACATCGATGGCCACCGCAAGCTGGCCCTTGCCGCCGTCCACCAACAACAACTGCGGCGGATACGAGAACTTTCCGGGCTTCTTGACCGTTGCACCCGTATCGACAGCTCCGAGCGGGCCTGCATCCTGACCGGCCTCTTGACCTTCCACGTAGGCGCGGAGGCGACGCGTCAACACTTCACGCATCGCGGCGTAGTCGTCGTTGCCGGGAACGTCCTTCACCTTGAATCGTCGATATTCGCGCTTTGCGGGCAAACCGTCCTCGAGCACCACCATCGACCCCACGTAGTCGGTTCCCTGAAGATGGGCCATGTCGTAGCACTCGATGCGCAACGGCGCCTCGGGTAGTTCGAGATGGTGCTGCAACTCCGTCAGGGCACGACTTCGCGCATTGTGGTCGGAAGCACGGCGCATGCGATGACGGGCAAATTCCTCGCGCGCGTTCAAAGTGACGGTCTCGTGCAGCGAACGTTTGTCTCCGCGCTGTGGAATACGCACATCGACATTCGATCCCCTGAGCCCGGAGAGCCATGCAACCTGCGTTTGATGGTCTCGTCCGAGCACGGGAACGAGAACCGTCTTCGGGTATCCCATCGCGGGTTCCTCGCCGTACAACTCTTCGAGGACCCTGTCGATCAACTCCTCGTCGGTCAACGCCTCGACCTTGTCGATGATGAAACCGCGCCGACCCACCACCCGGCCGTGTCGGACGAAGAAAACCTGCACCGACGCCTCGAGGTCGTCTTGTGCGACACCCACGACGTCGATGTCCTCGCCACGGTCGGCGACGATCTGCTGGCGCTCCATCGCCCGACGCACCGCGGCCAGGCGGTCACGGAGTCGAGCCGCACTTTCGTATTCCTGTGCCGCGGACGCAGCTGCCATCTGCGCCTCGATGGCTTGCTCGACTTCGTCGGTCTTCCCCTCCAGGAAATCGCTCAGCCCGGCCACGTGGCTCGCGTAATCGGCTTCTGCAATCGCCTTCACGCAAGGTCCCGAGCACTTCTCGATGTGGAACAAAAGACATGGTCGCCCGAGGCGTTGATGCTCGTTGAACTTCGACGTCGGACACGTCCGCACCGGAAAGCTCCGCAACAGCAAGTCGAGCGTCTCGCGGATCGCGTAGGCGTGCGCATAGGGACCGAAATAGCGGGTGCCCTTGCGCTTTCGTCCACGCATGACGGTCGCGCGCGGCCATTCCTCGTCGAGAGTGATCGCCAGGAACGGATAACTCTTGTCGTCACGGAGACGGATGTTGAAGCGCGGGCGATGCTGCTTGATGAGGTTGTACTCGAGCATCAAGGCTTCGACTTCGTTGCGGACCTCGATCCACTCGACCGACTCGGCGGCCGACACCATCGCTGCGGTGCGCGGATGCAGATTGCGCTTGTCCTGGAAGTAACTCGAGAGACGGGACCGCAGAGACGAGGCCTTGCCGACGTAGATCACCCGGCCGTGGGCATCCTTGAACTGGTATGACCCCGGTGCGTCGGGAATGGATCCGGCGGCCGGGCGCTGGATCATTTCCGACTGGGCTTCTTCGCGGTCTTCGGCGCAGCGAGCAGCGGTCCGAGAAACCGCCCCGTGTGGCTCGACTTCACCTTCGCAATCGCCTCGGGTGTGCCCTCGGCGACGACCTTGCCGCCACCGGATCCGCCTTCCGGCCCGAGGTCGATGATCCAGTCGGCCGTTTTGATCACGTCGAGATTGTGCTCGATGACGAGAACCGTGTTCCCTTGGTCGACAAGCCGGGACAGAACAGTGAGCAACCGCCGCACGTCCTCGAAGTGAAGGCCCGTGGTCGGTTCATCGAGGAGATAGATCGTGTGGCCGGTGCTGCGCTTGGCGAGTTCCGACGCCAACTTCACGCGTTGCGCCTCGCCGCCCGACAGGGTCGGAGCCGACTGGCCGAGACGGACGTATCCGAGACCAACGTCGACGAGCGTCTGCATGTGCCGCGCAATCGAGGGCTGATTCGCGAAGAAGTCGACGGCTTCGGAGATCGGCATGTCGAGGACGTCGGCGATGCTCTTCCCCTTGAACTGAATCTCGAGGGTGTCGCGGTTGTAGCGCTGCCCCTTGCAGACTTCGCACGGTACGTAGACGTCGGGAAGAAAGTGCATCTCGATCTTGATCGTCCCGTCACCCGAGCACGCTTCGCAGCGCCCCCCTGACACGTTGAAGCTGAACCGACCGGGTTGGTAGCCGCGCACCTTGGCCTCGGGCGTGGCCGCAAAGAGCTTGCGGATCGCATCGAAGACACCGGTGTAAGTGGCGGGATTCGAACGGGGTGTTCGACCGATCGGCGACTGGTCCATGTCGATGACCTTGTCGAGATGAGAGATGCCATCGACCGCCTTGTGGCGACCGGGTGCCTCTTTCGACTTGTTGATCTTTTGCATCAAGGCCGGGAGCAGAATGTCACGCACGAGCGTGCTCTTGCCGCTGCCCGACACTCCGGTGACGGCAACGAAACAACCGAGTGGAATTTCCACGTCGATGTTCTGAAGGTTGTGCTCGCGCGCACCACGCACGACGAGCTTGTCGCCACCGGGCTTGCGGCGTTGGGACGGAACGGGGATCGACCTCTTGCCGGCGATGTACTGGCCGGTCACGGAGTCGGCGACCTTGCCGATGCCCGAAACCTTGCCGCTGTACACGACCTCGCCGCCATGTTCGCCGGCTCCGGGGCCGATGTCGACGATCCAGTCGCTCTCCTTGATGGTGTCCTCGTCGTGTTCGACGACGATGACGGTGTTTCCCAGGTCGCGCAGTCGGTGCAGGGTGTCGATGAGGCGTCGGTTGTCACGCTGGTGCAAGCCGATCGATGGTTCGTCGAGCACATAGAGGGTTCCGACGAGACCCGAGCCGATCTGACTGGCAAGCCGGATGCGTTGGGCCTCGCCGCCGGCGAGGGTTCCCGCACTGCGCGACAACGTGAGGTAATCGAGGCCGACGTCGAGGAGAAACCCAAGACGCGCGTTGATCTCCTTTGTGACGCGCTCGGCGATCATCCGATCGCGGTCGCTCAATTTCAGGCCGACCAAATATCTCGCAGACTCGCCGATCGGCATGTCGCACACTTCGGAAATGCTTCGACCACCGACCTTCACCGCCAGGGACGACGGCTTGAGTCGCGCCCCCGAACACGCGGTACAAGGGACCTCCCGCATGAACGACTCGTATTGCTCGCGAGCCCAGTCGCTTTCCGCACCTTCATGGCGGCGCTTGATCCACGGGATGACGCCCTCGTAATGGGTGTTGAACGTTCGTTGGCGTCCGTAACGGTTTCGGTACTTGACGACGAGACCTTCTTCGACGCCGTTCAGCACGACCCCGCGCTGCTTCTCCGTGAGTTTCGCAAAGGGTTTGTCGAGGGGAATCTTGTACTTCTCGGCGACGCTTTCGAGGAGTCGCGTGAAGTACTGCGTGTGCGCGCTGCGCCATGGCGCGATGGCGCCCTCTGAAATCGACATGTCGGTGTTCGGCACGACCAGGTCGGGATCGACCTCGAACTTGGTTCCCAGTCCGTCGCAGTTTTCGCAGGCGCCGTAGGGCGAGTTGAAGGAGAAGTTTCTCGGCGCCGGCTCATCGAAGGAGGCGCCGCACTTCGGGCATGCGAGATGCTGGCTGAAGGTCAGCATCTCGCCGTCCGATTCGTCGCCACCCATCAACTCGATACCCGCGACGCCTTCCGCCAACTTGAGCGCGGTTTCGAGCGAGTCGGTCAGTCGACGACCGATGTTGTCGCGCTTCACCAAGCGGTCGACCACAACCTCGATGTCGTGTTGTTCGTACCGCGCGAGTTTGCGGCCTTCGCGCAGGAACTCGGCAATGTCCACCACTTCGCCGTCGACCCGTGCGCGCACGAAGCCCTGGCCCGACAAGTCGCCCAAGAGCGTGTCGTATTCGCCCTTGCGCCCCCGCACCACCGGGGCAAGAACCTGGAAGCGAGTCCCGTCGGGCAGGTCCATGATGCGATCGACGATCTGCTGGGGTGTCTGTCTTTCGAGGCGTGTTCCGTCCTTCGGACAGTGCTGCACACCGATGCGGGCCCACAAAAGGCGCAGGTAGTCGTAGACCTCGGTGATCGTGCCGACGGTGCTGCGCGGGTTGCGTGACGCAGACTTCTGGTCGATCGAAATCGCCGGTGACAAACCGTCGATGTGGTCGACATCCGGCTTGTCCATCTGCCCGAGGAACTGGCGGGCATACGCCGACAGGCTCTCGACATAGCGACGCTGGCCTTCGGCATAGATGGTGTCGAAGGCGAGGCTCGACTTGCCCGAACCGCTGAGCCCCGTGAAAACGATGAGTTGGTCGCGCGGGAGCTCGACGTTGACGTTCTTCAGATTGTGCTCACGGGCACCCCGGACCACGATCTTCTCTGCCACGGGGCGAGACTACCGACGGAGGCCCACGGCTGCTAACCCGCGTCGCGCAGTTCCCGACGAAGTTCCTTCACCTCGTCACGCAGGCGTGCGGCATACTCGAATCGCATCTCCGCGGCGGCTTCGTGCATCTCTTCCTCGAGGGTTTGGATGAGTCGCTGGATCTCTTGCTCCGGCAGCGACTTGAGTTCGCGCTGGACCTTGTCGCGCTCGCGACTCCTTCGACGGTCCTTCCCCGGCAGGGGCGCAGTCTCGTCGGGTCGAAGCAGCGAGAGAATGTCGCCCACCGCCTTGCGGATGGTCTGCGGATTGATGCCGTGCTCGGCGTTGTAGGCGATCTGCCGTTCCCGTCGACGACGTGTCTCGCCGATTGCTGCTTCCATGGCGGCCGTGGTCTTGTCGGCGTACATCACGACCTGTCCATCGACGTTTCGGGCTGCTCGTCCGATCATCTGAATGAGAGAGGTTTCGCTGCGCAGAAAGCCTTCTTTGTCGGCATCGAGAATCGCAACCAGAGAGACCTCCGGCAGGTCGAGGCCCTCGCGGAGAAGGTTGATTCCCACCAACACGTCGAATTCTCCCAGGCGCAGAGCCCTCAGGATCTCGATGCGCTGGATCGTGTCGATGTTCGAATGGAGGTAGCGAACCCGCAGACCCTGTTCGAGCAGGTATTCACTGAGGTCCTCGGCCATTTTCTTCGTCAACGTGGTCACGAGCACACGATCGCCGCGTTCGATTCTGTCCGTGACCATCGCGATGAGGTCGTCGATCTGGCCCTTCGTTGGCTTCACGATCACCTCGGGGTCGACGAGACCAGTGGGTCGCACGATCTGTTCGACGACTCGCTGCGAGTGCGCCATTTCGTATTTGCCTGGCGTCGCCGAGAGAAAGACGCACTGATTGACCCGTTCGATCGTTTCTTCGAAACGCAACGGTCTGTTGTCCCGCGCGGAGGGCAGACGAAAGCCGTGTTCTACGAGCGTGTCCTTGCGGCTGCGGTCACCTTCGAACTGGCCGTGCAATTGGGGCACCGTGACGTGGCTCTCGTCGATCACCAACAGGTAATCGTCGGGGAAATAATCGAGCAGGGTGAAAGGTGGCTCTCCCGGACTTCTGCCGTCGATGTGCATCGAGTAGTTCTCGATTCCGTTGCAGTAGCCCATCTCCTGGATCATCTCGAGGTCGTACTGGGTGCGCATCCGCAGGCGTTGTGCCTCGAGCAGTTTCCCCTGCTTTTCAAACCACGCCAAACGCTCTTGCAACTCGGCCTCGATACCGACGACTGCGCGGCGCATCCTTTCGTCACCCGCGACGTAGTGGGTCGCGGGAAAAACGATCACTTCTGAGAGTTCGTTGAGGTTCTCTCCGGTCAGTGGGTCGATGACGGTTATGCGATCGACCGTTTCTCCGAACATCTCTATCCGCAGTACGGTCTCGTCGTATGCGGGATGCACCTCGATCGTGTCCCCGCGAACACGAAAGTTCCCTCGTCCGAGAGTCATGTCGTTGCGGTCGTACTGCAGTTCGACAAGACGTTTCAGAATGCTGCGTTGGTCGTAATCGACTCCGACATGCAGCTCGAG
>JBBANY010000007.1:18999-52705 GCA_040401695.1 Ilumatobacteraceae bacterium | reverse complement strand
GGTTCACGGGTTTCCCGCTCGTTGGGCGGCAAGCGCACTGCGACGAACCTTTCCGGCCTCGTCACGAACCGGGCCGTCGACGAACTCGTACGACTCGGGGCACTTGTAGGCCACCAACCGTTCCGTGACGAAGGTGCGCAGTTCGCCTTCGGTGACACCCGACGGAGAATCAACGATCGCATGCACGCGCTTGCCGAGATCGTCGTCAGGCAGGCCGACCACGGCTACTGATCGCACCGCGGGGTGTGCCTCGAGTACTGCTTCGACTTCCGCGGGGAAAATGTTGGCGCCACCGCGCAGGATGAGATCGGTGCGACGGTCGGCGAGATAGAGGTAGCCCTCGGCGTCGACATGACCCATATCGCCGACCGTGATGAACCCATCGGCCGTATCGGTGCGCTCTGCTCCCTTGTATTCGAAGTCCCTGTCTCCATTCGAGCGCATGTAGACGTTGCCGATGGTTCCGGCCGGGGGTTCGTTGCCATCTTCGTCGAGGATCTTGATCTCGTCGCCTCCACGCGGTTTGCCGACGCTGCCCGGATGAGCGAGCCAGTCATCGCCGCGGATGATCAGTTTCACCGCTCCCTCGCTCGACGAATACAGCTCGGTCAACGCATTGCCCACCTTGCCGAGCCATGCACGCTTCAGCCATTCAGGACACGGTGCCGCGGTGTGCAGCAGGACCTTCAATGACGTCAGGTCGTACGAGTCGCGGACGTGGGGGTCGAGCTTCCACATGCGCGACAGCATGGTGGGTACCGCGTACAGGTATTGCGCGCGTGTTCGCGCGACCGCAGCGAGCGTTGCTTCCGGGTCGAACGCGGGAAACATCACCGTTCGATTGCCGAGAAGAATCGAACGTGTCGTCATCTGAAACGGAGCGGTGTGGTAGAGCGGGCCGGGGATGACAGCCGCGCCATTCGTCGGGAGCAGGGGGTCTTCGTGGACGGCAGCCGGGCGACGATCGATGATCAGCTTTGGTCTGCCGGTCGAACCACCCGAGGTTGGTGCGCGGTTGAATCGCGCAAAGCGCACGGGTTGGGGAGTGTCCGTGGTGTCTTCGGGAACGGTGAAATCGTGGGCAAGGGCGGCACGACCCGGGACGCGTAACGGATCGACGCCGAGAACGAGCGATGGATCGGCAAGTTCCACGATGGCTTCGAGTTCGGCGCCGGGAAGTTTCGGCGAGACGGGTTGGGGGGTGGCGCCGAGTTTCCAAATGGCGAAGACGCTCTCGACGAACATCGTCGAGTTGGGAAGCGCGATGGTGACGAAGTCGTCCGCCTTCACGCCGAGTGAAGCGAAGAAGTTGGCGAGTCGGTTGCTGCTGACTTCGATTTCTGTGGCGGTGCGGGTGGTTCCGAGGCACTCGAGAAGAACGTCATTCGAGCGCGTTGCGGCGAGGTCTGCCAGACGTTCGGCGATTGAGATCAAGCCGTTTGTCTCCACGAGGGAGAAATTAGTAGTCAGATGACTAGTAAATCAAGTGCGCCACGATCGGCCGGTGGGGTTGGGGTGGCAGCGCTTATTGTGCGCGGCCGCGCTGCATGATCTTGTCGCGGCGTTCGGCCACGGCGTCGGCGCTGAAGGCGCGCTTGCGCCACGCCTTGGCTTCTGCAGCCTCGGTTGCCCATGCGTCGGCGTCGGTGGTGGTCAGCGCGTAGGTGTTGCGGATGGCGCGCACGCCTGACTGCTCGTTGCCGATGATGTCGAGTGCGATCCTGCGGGTGAACGGGATGAGTTCGGCGTGGGGGACGACGTGGTTCACGAGGCCGAGTTCTTTTGCCTCGTGGGCGTCGATGAAGTTGCCCGTGAAGCTCATCTCCCGCGCGCGACGGATGCCGATGGCCTGGGGGAGAAGAACTGAAAGGCCCCAACCGGGCATGACGCCGACGCGGGCGTGGGTGTCACCGAACTTGGCGTTTTCCGAGGCGACGAGGAAGTCGCAGTTGAGGGCGAGTTCGAACCCGCCGGTGACGGCGACGCCGTTGATGGCGCCGATGAGGGGCTTCGAGAGTTTCGGAAAGGGTCCGCGCACGCCGTCGGAGTTCGGTGTGCCATCGGCGCCGGTGCCACCGAGCAGATTGCTCGACGGATCGCCGAGTTCCTTCAGGTCGAGGCCCGCGGTGAACGCCGGATCGGCGCCGGTCAGGATGATGACGTCGACGTCGTCGTTCGCATCGGCGGCCTTCATCGTTTCGTTGAGGAGGCGCAGGAGTTCGCTGCTGAGCGCGTTGCGCGCGCCGGGGCGGTTGAGCGTGATCGTGGCGATGCGCTCGGAGATGTCGAGAAGAACGACCGGTTCGGAGGACTGCGTCATGCAGTCATGCTTGCAGGTCGGGTGTCTCGGGTGGAAAGTAGGAGAACGCGAGGTCGCCCAACTTCACGAGCGTCGATGCGATCCAACCGCCGAGGGTGCCGAAGTGGTCGTCGAGGATCGTGCTGGACCCGTCGGCGAGCGTCTCCTCGGACAGGTCGTAGAGGCCTTCGTAGGTGATCTCGAGCGCGTACTCGGTGCGTCCGGTGCCGTCGATCGGGTGACTGATTTCGGTGGCAAGGCTGGCGCGTTCCATCGCTGCGTTTCCGATGGTCGGGCTGGTCGCGGGTGCGAGGGTGAGCACCCTTGCATGGTCGGGCATGGACGAGATGCGCTGGGCGCGAAAGACGATCTCGATCTCGATGGCGGGCAGGTCGACCAGGGTTTCCTCGAGGTACCAGCGTCGGTACATGGCCTGGCTCCACGACGGCCAGTCGAGGGTGATGTGTGCGACGACCCGTGGGGGTGAGCCCTCGCCCGGCAGGCCGTAGCTGGTTTCCCACGTCAGGTCGCCGAGGAGAACGTCGGACTGGAAGTGCTCCTCGAACGCCTGGCGTTCGAGGAAGGCACCCTCGAAGGCCTCGCGCAGTGCGCCGATGGCATCGGTAAAGACGTGGTCCAACATTCCAACCGAAGCGTAGCGAGGTGCTGCTGGCAGACTGTCCGTCATGAGTTTGGTACTCCTCGACAAATCCGACGGCGTTGCAACGATCACGCTGAACAACCCCGGTGAGCGCAACACGCTGACCGCGCCGATGGTTGCCGAGATCATCGCGGCGATGGACGACATCGAGGCCGACGAAAAGATCGGCGCAGTCGTCGTGACCGGCGCCGCCCCCGCATTTTGTGCGGGTGCGAACCTCGGCAACCTTGCCGAGGCGACGGGCGACAGCCTGAAGAACATCTACGAGGGCTTTCTGCGCATTGCGTACAGTCCGCTGCCGACGTTGGCTGCGGTGAACGGTGCAGCCGTCGGTGCGGGCATGAACCTGGCCCTCGGCTGCGACGTGCGTGTCGCGGCGCGCCGCGCGAAGTTCGACACACGCTTCCTGCAGATCGGTATTCATCCCGGTGGTGGCCACACGTGGATGTTGCGGCGCATCGCCGGACCGCAGGCGGCGATGGCATCGGTCATTTTCGGTGAGATCCTCGACGGCACCGAGGCCGAGCGCATCGGTTTGGCATGGAAGTGTGTCGACGACGATCAACTGATGACGTACGCACACGACATGGCTGCGCGTGCCGCGTCGCGACCGCGTGAACTGCTGAAGGTCACGAAGCGCACCATTCAGGACATGGCTCACGTCTCGGAACACCCTGCAGCGGTCGAACGTGAACTCGACCCGCAGGTGTGGAGCACCCGTCAGCCGTGGTTTGCCGAAATGCTCGCCGCGTTGCAGGCGAAGATCACGAAGAAGTAGTCGTCAACGTGAGGCGCTGGTCCGCGGCCCTGGTCTGCGGAATCCTGATCGGGCTCGTGATGCCGGCCCTTGCCGAGGCCGCCCCGGCGCGCGAGCCGACCGGTTCGTACATCGTGGTTGTCGCATCTCGCGACGACATCGACGCCGTCACTGCCGACGTCGGTGCAGCCGGGGGAGCGGTCACATCGGTGTACCGCTGGGCCGTCGGTGGTTTCTCCGCCCGACTGACCGACGCGCAAGTTGCGACACTGTTGGCCGACCCGCGGGTCGACAGCGTGTCGCGCAACAAGCGCGTGCGCAAGCGCGTCGATGCTTCGGCCGCCGCCCCCGCGGTGCAGAGCGATGTGCAGTACCAACTCGACCGCATCGACCAGCGGGCGTTGCCCCTTGACGGTGTGTACGCACCACCGGGTACGGGTGAGGGCGTGCAGATCTACATGATCGACACCGGCGTGCGCGCAACGCACGTCGACCTTGTCGGGCGTGTCATTCACGGCACCGACGTGGTGGGTGTCGACGAACGTGGTGTGCCGGCGATTCCGGCCGACGACTGCGACGGTCACGGAACTCACACTGCTGCTTTGGCCGCGGGCACCGAATACGGCGTGGCAAAGAAGGCGACGGTCGTTGCCGTGCGGGTTCTCGACTGCTACGGCGAGGGCGACGTCGACAGCGTCATCCGTGGAATCGATTGGGTGATCCGTCACCACCGCTCGGGAAGTTTGGCGGTGGCGAACCTGAGCCTCGGTGTCGACGCCGACGAGGATTCGCGACCGATGGACTTGGCCGTCGTCGATCTCATGCTCGACGGCATCGTGCCCGTGACGGCGTCGGGCAACAAGGGCCAGGACGCCTGCGAGGTGTCGCCCGGTCACACGGCCGAGGCCCTGAACGTGGGCGCGACGAACCAAACCGACGAACGACTGGCGATGTCGCTCGGCACCTCGAGCTACGGCCGCTGCGTCGATGTTTTTGCACCGGGTGTGCGCATCTTGTCAGCGGGTATCGCCACCGACGCCGCCGAACAAACGCTCACCGGTACGTCGATGGCGTCGCCGTTGGTTGCGGGCTACGTGGCGCTGATCGGTGAGGCCCACCCGACTACGTGTCCCGAGGCGGTGCATGAGGCTGTGACCGAGCGAGCGACGAAAGACGTCGTGAAGAATGCGGGTGCAGGGTCGCCGAATCTGTTGCTGAACGTGAGCGACGTCTCGGCACCGCGTGACACGGTGCCGGGCACGCCGAGTGCGTTGGTGTCGAGCCCGTTGGCCGACGGAATCGTGGTGTCGTGGGACCCGGGCTGCGATGGCGGAGCAATCGATGGTGTCACGAGCGTGCGGGTGTACCGCAACAAGGAAACGACTCCGCTGCGAACCATGAAGGTTCGCAATGCGGCGCGTGTCGTCGTGCGTGGACTCGATGCTGATTCCACGTACCGCGTCAGCGTGCGCCGCAGCACAACCATGGGCGTCAGCGACTGGTCGGAGAAGTCGGTCGCCGTCAGCCCGTCCGATGTGACGACGGGTGGGAAGGTGCGCACCTCGTCGCTTGCGTTTTCTACGGAGGCGAAGGTCCGCGGCAACTGGACGGTCGACGACGCTCAGAAGTGGAATTGCCGTGTTTTGGCCGGCGGGTCACGCCTGTGGTTCACGCGCAGTGCTCAGTGCGGTGTGTCGATCGTTCCCGCGTACACGAACATCGCGGTCGGCAGAACGTTCACGCCCGCCGAGGCGGATGCTCCCACGGGAAGCGGGTCGGGTCGTCGCATGGTCTATGACCGCAGCTCCCGACGGCTGTTTGCAATCGATGCGAACAACGACGTTCTGCGCAGCACGACGGTCGTCGGGACGGTCTCGCCACCCGTAACGGGGCGTTACAAACTGGCGCGTGGTGCCGAGGGCTTCGTGGGACAGAACGGTGCGGCCTCAGTCGAGTTCCGTGAGATCGTCGACGAATTCAGCCCGGATTCGTTGGGGTTGGCGGCTTCCGATGGGGCAGTTTTTGTGCCGCCGCCCGACGGCAAGTGGTTTCGGTCGTATGTGACACGAACGAAATTACTCGTCATCGTTCCATGACCGCCGCATGACTTTTTCGTGCGCGATGGCAGATGTGCCTCGCGAGTCGGAACCGTGGGTGTACGTTGCGTCGCGAGGAGCTTTTACTCCGGTTCATCTCTGAAAGGAGACCCGATGAGCAAGCGTCATCGCAGTCAAGAGACTGTTCCACCTCCGCGCGTCGAACTTCGCGCCCACGCCCACAACGAGCGGCACCGAATGCATGCGGAATTGCACACGGTTGCCGGTCTCGTCAGCAACGGTGTGGAGCCCGACGACGTGCACGAGCCCGGCCAGGCGTGGCGTGTCGAGGCACACCACAACAAAGAGCGGGCGTTGAAAAAGAAAGGTCGCGCGGCGAAGCGTCACTGGAAGACGAAGGACTGGAAGCGCCGCAACGTGTTGCGCAAGCAGCGCGCTTTGGCGTTCCGACAACTCGCCGACTGATTACGCGATTTCCGTAGGTCAGGACTTGCCGGCGGCGAGCCACGCCGCGGTGAGATCGCTGCGCCTGCAGATCCATTCCTCGGCGGTGATGGCAAAGCGGTAGTGGTCTTCCCACAGGCCGTTTATCTCGAGGAACCGTTCGGCAAGACCTTCGTTGCGCAGTTCGAGTTTTTCGACGACGCGCAGACTGTTCGTGTTGCGCGGAATGATGCACACTTCGATGCGGTGCAGATGTAGTTCGTCAAAGGCGAACTTCAGCAACACCGCGACCGCTTCGGCGACGTATCCGTTGCCGGCACGCTTCTCGTCGATCCAGTATCCGACGGTCGCGCATTGCATGGCACCGCGCACGACGTTGTTCAGGTTCACCTCGCCGCAAAAGGAATTGTCGACGAACAGGCCAAAGGCGTACGACGTGCCCGTCTGGCGTTCACGTTCGCGGATGTTGCAGCGTGCGGCGAAGATGTCGCGGTCGTTGGCCGGATCGGGCTGGGTGATGGGGCGCAACGGTTCCCACTTCAACAACCAGGCGGCGTTGCGCTTGCGGCATTCGGCCCACGCCGAGAAGTCCTGGGCGTTCAGCGGTCGCAGAACGACCCGCTTGCCGTACAAACGCAGACCGGCGGTGCCGACGGAGCCGGCGTTGGCTGGGTGGTGGGCGGCGTTCATGGGCGGAAGAAGTCTCGCAGAACATCGGCGAGGCCGTCGCCGGTGGCCAGTCGGTCGGCGTGGTGTCGTGCAACAACGGCGACACCGTCGGCGAGTGCGGTCGTCGAGACGGTGATTGCGGGCAACTGCAGTTTTCTCAGCACGGCGACGAGCACGCAGCAGCCCCCGACGATGATGTCGGCGCGGTCGGCGGGCAGGCCCGGATTGTGGACGCGGTCGACGAGCGTCTCCGTCGCGAGGGTGCGGAACACGTCTTCGGCCGCTTCTTTGGTGAGCTCCATGCCGTGCAGAGTCCCGGCATCGAATTCATGCAGGCCGAGTTCGACCATCGCGATCGTGACGATGGTCCCCGCGACGCCAAGGAAGTGGTCGCAGCGTTCGAGATCGGGGATTTCGCGCACGACGTCGTCGATCTCGTCGATGACGGCACCGATTGCGTTGGTGAGCTCTTCGGGCCGCGGCGGGTCGTGCTCGAGGATTCGCTCGGAGAGGTTGCGGGCGCCGTAGGGAATGCTGGCGACTCGCGGTGTCGAACCCGGCGTGCCGATGCTGAACTCGGTCGAACCACCACCGATGTCGACGACCGTGAGTGGCTGGTTGCCGAGTCGCGATTCGAGATTGCGTTGCGCGCCGACGAAGGCGAGTGATCCCTCGGTGACGCCGTCGATGACGGTGACGTCACAGCCGAGCGCCGTCGAGGAAGCGGAAACGAATGGTGCGGAGTTGTTCGCCGATCGCACGGCCGCGGTTGCGACGGCATGCACGTTTGCAACCGCATGCGTGTCGAGGATCGCGCGGATTTCGCCGAGACGATTCAGGGTGGTGGCAATGGATTCTGCCGCGAGACCGCCGGTGTCGGCGATGCCCGAGCCCAAACGTGTGACGACGCTGTCGCGGTGCAGTGCTTCATTGCCTTCGAGGATGAGCAACTTCACCGAGTTGCTGCCGATGTCGACGACGCCGATTTTGTCGATCTCAGGCACGACGCAACTCCGCCGCGTAGTCGATGCGTTGCGCGACCCATTCCCCGACGGGATCGTTGCCGCCGGCCAGCCACCACGCGAAGTGGGCGTGCAGGCACTTCACGCCACGGCGTGTTCCGGCGACACCCGCCGACGGCGAGGGGCCCGTGTGGTGTGCGGGAAGATCCGCGCTGCGCAGCGCCGCGTACTCGTTGTGCGCGGCCTCGAGGACGGCGGGGTCGATGTCGGCCTCGGCCTGGTCGACGCCACCGGCTGCTTCGAGACGCGAGACCGCGGCGTACTCGTTGCGGCCGACGAGCCAAAAGAGCGTGGGCATCGGGGTTCCGTCGGCGAGCAACGGCGCATTGCGAACGACCACCGGGTCGCCGTCGGCGCGACGCGCGACGACTTCGAAATCGCCCTGTGGCGCGCGACCGAGCAATTCGGTGACGCGAGCGACGTCGGCTTGTGTCGCCATGTGGATTTCGCGAGTGATCAGAGGATCGCGATGAGGAGGAGCACCAACACCGCGACACCGGCAACGACGGGCAGCGCACGCTTGACGATGGTGCCGCCGGCGGCTTCGATCAGGTTGATCGGCGCGGCCTCGGGGCCGTCGATCTTGCGAACGACGGGCTGGCCGGTTTCAGCCGTGGGTGCCGCCTCGGGCGCCGGTGCTGCGGCCGCGGGTTCCGATGCGATGAGGTTGTTCAAATTGTCGGAGAACTGCGCGAGCAGTTTGTCGCTGACGTCGGCGAGTGCACCACGACCGAACTGTGCAACCTTGCCGGTGATCGAGAGATCGGTGTTGACATTGACCTGTGTGGATGTTGCATCGATGGCGGTGAGCTGGGCGGTGATGACCGCCGATGCGTTGCCCTTGCCACCGGTGTCGCGACCTTCGCCCTTCAGCACGACCTTGTAGTTGACGTCGTCCTTTTCCACGAACGATGCCTGGCCCTTGAACTGCGCCTGGATCGGGCCGACCTTCACCTTGACGGCACCGCGGTACGTTTCACCCTCGACTTCCTGCAACTGTGCACCGGGAAGACACGGCGCAATGCGCTCGACGTTGGTGAGAACGTTCCATGCCTCTGCGATCGGCACGGGGACGGAAAAAGTGTGGTTCAGGGGTTCCATGATTCGAGATCCTCGATCGTGTCGATGTCTGCGGGGGTACCCGAGCAGGGTACTGGCTCGACCAGTTCGGGGCGACTGGAGATGAGGTGACGTGCGCCAAAGTCGCCTGTTTTCGGAAGGTGTTCCCACGCTTCGCGGCGGATGAGGGCGGGGGTTCTGGTGGCAGAGCCGGAATACGTGGCGACCGCGATGGTGGCCGGGGATGAGGCGACGGCGCGCCATGCGGCGGGGTCGATGAAGGGCTGGTCACCGAGACCGACAACGACGGCTTCGGCGCCGAGCGTTGTCGCGATATCGATGCCGACCGCGAGCGAGGTCGCCTGGCCGTCGGCCCAGTTCGGGTTGTCGACGAGAAGCACGTCTGGGGGTAGCGGGTCGAGGGACACAGCGCCCGACACGACGACGATGCGATCGATCGGAGCACCCTCGGCCATCGCCGTGCGAACCGCGGCGATGGAGTGGTCGATGACCCGTGTGCCGCGCAAAAGAGAAAGAAGTTTGTGCCGTTCACCGCGGAACCGCGAACCTGCGCCGGCAGCGAGGATGAGGGCCACGATCACGGCTCCAGCCTGCCCCGAAAGTGTCGTGACCACCACTTCACATCGGTAGTTTTGTACCGATGGAACGGGGGTTCGTGCGCCGCCGGAGGCTCCGGCACGGGTTGGTCGCTGCCGCGATCGTGTGCGCCGCAACGGTGGCCGCACCCGGTGCATCCACGGTGCACGCCGGCCGCGGTGCGGTCATCGTGCCGCCATCCGTCGTGCACACGACGTGGCGTTCACCGCAGATGATGACGAAGGAAGGCCTGCCCCGTCACGACGTCTTGAAGGACCGCGCCATTGCAGCGTTGGCCGCCTACGAGAACTCGATTGCGTCGAGCGACCCGAAGATGGCGGATCGCTATCAACGTGCCTTGGCGGCAGTGGTGTCGATTGTCGCCGCTCGAACGTTCGTGTCGCGCAGCGAAATGCTCGAAGCCTGGCAGTCGACGACATCCCGGCATCAGAAAGCGATCCTTGTCGGGATGACGACACTTGGTACCGGCTACCTGTTCGGTTCGGACAATCCGAAGAAGGGCCTCGATTGTTCCGGTCTCGTCGCCTACGCATGGGCGAAGTCGGGTGTGAAGTTGCCGATGAAGTCGGATCGACAAATCGATCATTCGCGCGAGGTGTCGCGCGAGGAGGCACGTGCCGGTGACATCGTCGGGTACCCGGGCCACACGATGATCTATCTCGGTGTGGGCGACATCGTGTTGCACTCTGCACGGCCCAACCTGGGTGTGCGTGTGGGGCCGATCAACTGGAAGGAATCGCCGAACGTCAAGTTCGCGGATCCGTCGCCGGTCGACTAGTTCGTGTGAATCGGGCCGCTCGAGTCGCGCAGCGATGGGGCATTGCGGCCCGTGCGGCGTGCGATGATTTCGGCACAGATCGAGATGGCGGTTTCCTCGGGCGTGCGAGCACCGAGGTCGAGGCCGATCGGCGACATCAGACGTGACAGGCCGGCGGGGTTAGTGACACCGGCTTCGGCCAGGCGTTCGAGGCGCTTGGTGTGCGTCTTTCGTGATCCCATCACCCCGATGTAGCCGACGCGGGTGGCGAGTGCGCCTTGAACGGCGGGAACGTCGAACTTGGCGTCGTGGGTGAGGATGCAGACCGCGTCGCGCGGGCCGAGCGTCTTGCCCTCGGCGGCGAACAGGTCGCCCGGCCACGACACGACGACGTTGTCGGCCATGGGGAAGCGGCGACGCGTGGCGAAGATTTCGCGTGCGTCGCAGACCGTGACGCGGTACCCGAGGATCTTGGCGACGCGGGCGAGTGCCGCGGTGAAGTCGACCGCACCGAAGATCCACATTTGAGGTGCTGGTGCGAAGCTCTCGACGAACACCTTCACCGTCGGCGCGTCGACCAGGTCTTCCGGAGTGGTTTGGCCCTCGGGTCCGTAGTGGCGAATGCCCGTGGTGCCGGCTTCGAGTTCGCCGAGTGCATCGCGCACGACGATGCGGTCGAGTTCGGCGTTGCCGAGCGAGCCACTCGGTGTTTCGCCCGGGGCGACGAGCATCGTGGCACCCGTGTGCGGTCCGTCGATGACGGTCGCGATGGCGACCGGTTCGTGTGTCCGGATGCGCGCCTCGAGTGTGTCGAGCGCGGCGGTGCCGGTTCCGATGTCGACGAGGTTGTCGGCGGGCTGGATGAAGAGGTGAATGGTGCCGCCGCAGGTGAGACCGACGGCGAAGGCCTCGTCGTCGGAATAGCCGAACGTGACGACGCGGGACGGGGCTTCACCGGCGAGAATCGCGAGCGCTTCGGACACGACGGCACCTTCGACGCATCCACCGCTGACCGAACCAACGACCTGACCCGATGCGCTGACGGCCATGGCTGCGCCGGGTTCGCGCGGTCCTGAACCTTCGATGTCGACGACGCGTGCGATGGCGAAACGTTCGCCGTTGCGGCGCCAGGCCGCGAACTCGGGGAGCAGATCGCGCATGGGGTGAAGTGTACGGGCGTCAGTCGAGACGTGAGATGGCGCGACAGAGGCGGTCGAGCGCGTCGATGGAGTGGCCCTCGACGAAGTCGTCGACATGTGGCAACGCGGCGGCCATGCCCTTGGCGAGTGGGGCATAGCCCTTTGTCACCTTAAGAGGGTTCACCCAGATGGTGCGGAAGGCGGCGCGGTGCAGCCGCTGCATTTCGGCACCGAGAAGGTCGGGATTTCCGCGGTCCCAGCCGTCGGACAGGATGACGACTATCGACCCACGGGCGAGACCACGCACGCCCCATTCGTCGTTGAAGGTGCGCAGGCAGTCACCGAGGCGCGTGCCGCCGCTCCAATCGGAGACGTTGCGCGACGCGCGGGTGATCGCTTCGTCCGGGTTGCGCGTGGACAGTTCCTTTGTGAGGCGTGTGAGTCGGGTGCCGAACGTGAACGCTTCGACGCGTTGACGACCCGCGACCGCTGCATGGACGAAACGCAAGAAGGCGCGCGAGTAGGGCTCCATCGATCCGGAAATGTCGAGGAGCAGAACGAGACGACGCAGCTTGTCGTCGGGTTGCCGCCAGTGGCGACGAACGGGTTCGCCACCCGATCGCAGCGACGCGCGCACCGTGCGGCGAAGGTCGGGGATGGTGTGTGTGCCGTGTGCCGCGCGCAGTCGCAGTGAACGGCGTCGTGGGCCCGCGAGGCGCAGGCGCGACATCAGTTCCCGGGCAAGATGCAACTCGTCGTCGGAATACTCCGCGAAGTCCTTTTCCCGCAGCGCTTCCATCGCCGACCAGCGCAGGGTGAGGGTGATGTCGGCCTCGGTGTGCGTCGTGGAGCCGTTGTCGTCGGCCTCTTCGCCGTCGTCGGTGGCGAGCGCGATGCGAATGGTGTCGGTCACCGTGTCGGTGGTGTTCGCCGCGCGGGCATCCCAGAAGACTGCGAACGCGCGGTCGAAGGCGTCGAACTCTTCGGGGCGGCGCACGAGCGTCGCCCGACCCGCCCAGTACACGTTGCCGCGGTCGCCGATGCCGAGACGATGCAGCGCATCGACGAATGCGACCACGCTGTCGACCGGCGCGACGATGCCGACACCGCGCAACACGCGTGCGAACGCGACGGCCATCGCCTCGGCCTCGTTGGGCGAGGCGACCGGGTCAGCCGTGGAAAGCGCCACGTTCGAGTGCCTGCTTGACGAGAGCGGCGACACCGGTCTCGCGCACGCGCTCGTGGTCTTCGCGGTACTTCAACACGGTGCCGAGGGTGATCTCGACGACCTCGTCGTTCAGTTCGGTGGTGCCGAGACGACCGAGCGCGGTGGCCCAGTCGATAGTTTCCGCAATGCCCGGCGGCTTGTAGAGCTGGAGAGCACGCAACGCCTCGACGGCGCCGGCAACCTGACGGGCGAGGTTCACGCCGACACCCGGTACACGCAGTTTCACGATGGCAACTTCGCGGTCGAAAGTCGGGTGCTCGACCCAGTGGTACAGGCAGCGGCGCTTCAACGCATCGTGCACGTCGCGTGTGCGGTTCGAGGTGAGGATGACGACGGGTGGGTTCTCCGCACGGAACGTGCCGAGTTCGGGCACCGTGATCTGGAAGTCGGAGAGCACCTCGAGGAGGTACGCCTCGAACTCGTCGTCGGCACGGTCGATTTCATCGATGAGCAGAACGGGCGACGCACCGTTCGACGGCTCGATGGCGCGCAGCAGTGCGCGCTTCAGCAGGAACTGCTCGCTGTAGAGCTGCGATTCGAGGGCTTTCGTTCCCGTGCCCGCAGCCTCGCCCGACGCCTCGGCGGCGCGCAGGTGCAACAACTGACGGGCATAGTCCCAGTCGTACACCGCTTGTGCGGCATCGATGCCCTCGTAGCACTGCAGGCGGATGAGTTCGCTGCCGCGCGCTTCGGCGAGCACCTTGGCAAGCTCGGTCTTGCCGACGCCGGCTTCACCTTCGAGCAGCAGCGGCCGCTGCAACGTCAGGGCCAGGAAGACCGCGGTCGTGAGACCCTCGTCGACCAGGTAATCGTGGGCGATCAGCGCGTCGCGAACGACGTCGGTCGATTCGGGTGCCGCGCTGAGGTAGGCCACGCGCAAATCCTACGAGTCGAATCCCAGCCCGAGGCGGTCGAGCGAGCGCAACCAGAGGTTTCGTTTGCCGGTCTTGTCTTCGTGGCGCATCGACCAACGCGTGGCCTGGATGCCCATGAAGCGGAAGGGCTCGGGAGGGAAGGGAAGCGGCTTGTCCTGGACGAATTTCGTCGACGTCGCCTTGCTGCGGCGGCCGTCGAGCAGGTCGAGCAACACCTCTCCGCCGAATCGCGACGAGCCGGTACCGAGTCCGGTGTAGCCGAGGGCGTAGGCAACACGTCCGCCCATCGCGCGACCCCAGAACACCGTGAAGCGCGTGCACGTGTCGATTGCGCCGCCCCACATGTGGCTGAAGCGAACGTCTTCGAGTTGCGGAAAGGTTTCGAAGAAGTGACGCGAGAGAAGCGCCCATGACTCGGGTCGCGACTCGAGTTCGGCGTTCACTTTTCCGCGGAAGTAGTACACCGCGTCATAGCCGCCCCACAGGATGCGGTTGTCGGCGGTCAGTCGGTAGTAGTGGAATTGATTCGGGATGTCGGAGAGTCCCTGGCGGTTCTCCCAGCCGATCGATTCGAGTTGGTCGTCGGTCAGTGGTTCGGTGACCATGCAGTAGTCGTAGACCGGCACGATGTAGTGACCGAGGCGTTTGAGCAGTGGTTTGAACGCGTTGGTGCACAGCGCCACCTTGCCGGCGCGGACACGACCGAGCGATGTCTCGACGAGCACTCCGACGCCGTCGCGTTCGATCGCGGTCGCCTTGGTGTCTTCGAAGATGCGGACACCGAGCGACTCGGCCACGCGTTTGAGGCCCCACGCCAAGCGTGCGGGGTCGACGAGAGCCGCGCGTTCCTTGCGCCACAGTCCGCCGACGTAGGTGGGTGAGTGGATCTGGGCCTGCATCGCCTCGCGGTCGAGCCATTCGACGTTGTGGCCGAGCGAGCGCAGCTGCTGGAAGTCCTCGCGCATTTCGTCGCCGTACGACGACGGATGAAACGTCGTTGCGACGTCGATGACGCCCGTGCGTTCGAAGTCGCAGTCGATGTTGTAGCGGCGGATTGCCGCCTCGATTTCGTTCAGGTTTTGGAGGCCGAGTTCCTCGAGGACGGGAACCTCGTCGGGGAAGCGCTGCTGGGCGTTCGCTATCCCGTGGGTGAGCGACGCCTCCATGAAGCCGCCGTTGCGACCGCTCGCCGCCGAGCCCACCTGCTGGGCGTCGATCAGGATGATGTCGCGCGACGGGTCGCGTTCCTTCGCAATGATGGCCGTCCAAAGGCCCGTGTAACCGCCGCCGACGATGCAGAGGTCGCAACTCTCGGTGCGCACCAACGTCGGGTTCGCGTCGGGCTCGTCTGCGTCGTCATACCAATACGGATACGGATCCGCGTCGGCGATGGCGTCGAGATGACGCGGATCAATCGCCGGGTTTTCCATTGTTTCACCCCACCGGGAGTCGATCTCCCGATGGCACGAGCCTACTCAATGGCCACGGAATAAGGTCGGAACATGGATCTTGGTATTTCCGGAAAGAGAGCAATCGTCGCCGCAGGCACGGCGGGATTGGGTCTTGCAACTGCTGTCAGCCTTGCGCGCAACGGTGCAAAAGTCGTGATCTGCGGTCGCGACGAACAGCGTTTGCAGCACGCAATCGAAACCGTCGGTCATGGATGTGTCGGCATACGACACGACGTTGCGACGCACGAGACGGCGATGGAATTCGTGCAGAAAGCAATCGATGCCTTGGGTGGCGTCGACATTCTGGTGACGAATGGTGGTGGACCCCCGCCCGGAACCGCGCTCGACACGCCGATCGACAAGTATCCCGCCGCACTCGAACTGAGTCTCTTGTCGGTGATCGGAATGTGCCAGGTTGCGTTGCCGCACATGCGCGCACAGAAGTGGGGTCGCATCGTTGCGATCACGTCGGTGTCGGTGAAGCAACCGATCGCCACGCTGGCGCTCTCGAACACCGCTCGCGCCGGCGTGACGGGTTACCTCAAGTCTCTAGCCCGCGACGTGGCAAGCGAAGGGGTGACGGTGAACTCGGTGCAGCCGGGAATCCACCTCACCGATCGCATCAAAGACGTGTCGGGCAACACGCTCTCGGCGCAGGCGTTCGGGATTCCCGCCGGTTTCATCGGCGACCCGGTCGACTTCGGCGAGATCTGTGCGTTCTTTGCCAGCGAGCAGGCGAAGTACATCACCGGTGCCCACCTGAACGTGGACGGCGGCCAATACGCCGGCCTCCAATGAGGGTTCTCGGTGTGAAATTACCCGTTTTTTGCAACACCACGCACCGAAAAGTGAAGGGATGAGACCCATGTTTGTACACAACGTTTTCTTCAAGTGGAAACCCGGCACCACGACTTCGCACGTCGACGAGATGGCTGCTGCGCTCGGCACTCTGCCCGGCAAGGTTCCGTCGATTCGTTCATACACCTATGGTCGCGACCTCGGTCTTGGTCAGCCTGAGGCAAGCTGGGACTTCGCGATCTTTGCCCAATTCGACGACGAAGCGGGATGGCGTGCATACCTGTCGCATCCGGATCACGAGGCGGTGCGCGACGAGTCGCTGGCTCCACGTATTGCTGAACGAGCGAGTGTTCAGTTCATCGTGAACTAGACGCCCCGATGTTCTGCTTCTCGGTGCGCCGCGTTGCAAAAAGCGGGTAATTTCACACCGAGATCCCTTTGCGGGTTTCGTAGTGGGACCAGAAGCGGAACGCGATGAGGACGTAGGCAACCCCGAGGATGCCGTCAAAGACGAAGTGTTCGCCGAAGTAGACGAGCGTCAGCATCATCGACGCGGGGAACACCACAACGACCGGCCGCAGCCACTTCGGCATCTGTTTGGCGAAGAACAAGACGACGATCAGCGAGAACGCCACGTGCAGGCTGGGAACCGCGGCGACCGGGTTCACCACTTCGCGGCCACGTTCGATGACACGTGACACCGTGTCGAGGCCGAGGTGTGTCCAGCCGCGCACCGTCGGTCGAGCGATTGCATCCATGCCGCCGTCCTTCGCCACCATCCACGGCGGTGCGGCGGGAAAGACGACGAACGTGGCGACACCGAGAAACAAGACGGTGGCGAGGCGTCGGATGTATTGCACCCAGCGGTCACGGTTGCGTGCCCACAGGGCGATCGCAATGCCCATCGGAACGCAGAAGTGGGTGAAGTAGATGAGTGACCCCGCGACGTCGTACCAGCGCACCGAACCCGCCTCGTAGAAGCGCCGCTGCATCCACACGTTCGGGTCGGCACCGAAGAACAGCAGACGGTCGATGTCGCGGGGGAGCGTGCGATTGACGGGAAAACCCAATTGGTCGGCCATTCCGCGCGAGTAGTCGTAGGCAAACCACATGGCGACGAACAGTGAAAAGTCGCGCAGCATGAAGAACCAGTCGCGCCGCGGACGACCCATTGCGCCGCACACGAATCCGCCCAGCACCCAAGACAGCACGGCGATGCGGTCGGTGGGAAGGCCGTATGCGAACGCCGCCCACACGAAGACGACGAGGTAAACGGAGAATGCGACAACCCGCAGGTGCCGGGGATTCACTGTGGCGACGGGAAAGCCCCGGTTACTTGGAGGCTTCTTCGAGCGCACGACGCACGAGAACCGTGGCGAGGTGCTTGCGGTAGTCGCTTGTCGCGTTCAGGTCGGACTGCGGCTCGGCCTCGGCCGACGCCTTTTGTGCAGCATCGGCAACCGATGCGCCCGACGCGATGGCCGAGGCGACACTGGATGCGAGCACCGGTGTCGAACCCATGTTCACGAGGCCGACACCCGATTCGCTGCCGCGGCGCCATGCCGCAACACCGACAATCGCCCAGTCCTGGGCGCGACGGTTGAACTTCTGGAAGCTCCAGCCGGCACCGTTCATCTTCGGTACGCGGATTTCGGTGAGCATTTCGTCGGGGCGCAAAGCGCTCTCGAGGAAACCCTTGTAGAAGTCCTTTGCGGCGATCTCACGCGTGCCCGACGCGCCTTGCACGACGTACGTCGCACCGAGAGCGAGCGTGGTCGCGGGAAGGTCGGAAGCCGGGTCGGCGTGGGCAATCGAACCACCGATCGTGCCGCGGTGGCGCACCTGCGGGTCACCGACGTGGCCGGCCGCATGCGCGAGCAGCGGCACGTGCTGGGCGAGGACGGGCGACTTCTCGACGTCCATGTGGCGCGTGAGAGCGCCGATGGCGATGTGGTCACCGGCGTCGCGGATGTACGAGAGATCGGTGAGACGACCGATGTCGACGAGAACGCTCGGCGCCGCGAGACGCAATTTCATGAGCGGAAGGAGCGAGTGGCCACCGGCGAGGAACTTGGCGTCGTCGCCGTACTCGGACACGAGGCTGATGGCCTCGGCTGCGGAACCGGCGCGCTTGTAATCGAAGGCTGCGGGAAGCATCAGTTGCCACCCTTCGCACACGCAAGAACCGACTGAACGATGTTGTGGTAGCCGGTGCAGCGGCAGAGGTTGCCTTCGAGGCCGATGCGCACCTGTTCCTCGGTCGGGTTGGGGTTTTCCTTCAAGAGCGAAATCGCTGCCATCACCATGCCGGGGGTGCAGTAACCGCACTGCAGGCCGTGGTTCTGCATGAACGCTTCCTGCATCGGGTGCATCTTGCCGCCCTTGGCAAGACCTTCGATCGTGGTGATGTCGCAGCCATCGGCCTGCGCCGCGAGCACGGTGCAGCTCTTCACGGCTTCGCCGTTCATGTGCATCGAGCACGCGCCACAGCTGGACGTGTCGCAACCGACGTTGGTGCCGGTGAGCGCAAGGTTCTCGCGGATGTACTGCACGAGCAGAGTGCGCGGTTCAATCTCGCTCTCGCGCTTTTCTCCGTTCACGGTGACGCTGATCTTCATGGTTCCCCTTCTTGGCCCCCGTCTCGAGGCGACCCCTATCTTGCCCCAAAGCGGGGGACTCCCCGCCAGCCGACTGGGGGTTAATCGCGTTCCAGGCCACGCAGGCCGCGGTAGGCAAAAGTGAGGGTGAGGACGGACCCGCCCACGAGGGCCAGAACGCCGCCCCAAACCCCGTTCCAGGTGACGTCGCCCAGGAACCCCTGACGGGAGAGGCGCAAGACGTTGGTGGCCGGATTGACCCGGGCGACCCCGTGGAGCCAGCCCGTCATGACGAAGAGGGGCGTCTGGGCGCTCGAGAGGAACATGACGAGGAAGAGCGTCAGCTGCATGATCGCCGCGCCACGCATGTCGCGGAAGCGGTACGCGATGCCGAGACCCCAGCCGGCCGACACCGTGGCCAGGCCGATCGATGCGAGATAGAGACACGCGAGGCCGACCACGCCGCTGGTGAGGCGCGCGCCGAACGCGAAGCCGACGACGACCACCATGGTGACGACGATAAACGTACGGATCCACGTCATGATGAGCGGCCCGACGATGAGTGCAGAGCGCGGAGTCGGCGACATGCGCAGTCGGTCGAAGAACCCGGTCTCGATGTCGCGGATGGTGGTGAAGCCCAGTCCGACGCCGGCGAATGCCGAACCCATGACGACGGCAAGCGGCAGGTACCAGTTGATGCTGCGGTCGGTGGGAAAGCCCGGCAACTTCGTGATGGCGAAGAACGTGCCCGAAAAGGCGATGGCCTGGAAGATCGGCATGGCGAGTGTGGGAATGAACGTCGAGGGCAGGCGGCGCATGTTGCGCATGCCGCGCGCCGACAGCGCGCGCGACGAACGCATGGCTGAGAGGTGCGTCGAGAGGTGTGTCGCGGTCATTGTGCTGCCACTCTTCGTGCGAGCGAGCGCAGGGCGAGTGCGAAGGAAACCACCATGATGCCGATCGGCACGAGCAATGCCTTGGCACACGCCGATGCGGTGAAGCCCGTGATGCACAGGTCGCGCAATCCTTCGATGAGGTACGAGATCGGATTTGCGTTCGCGATGTGGCGGTACGCGCCGCTCATCGTCTGGCGCGGGAAGAACGCACTCGAGAAGAAGAGCGCGATGAACACGAGCGGGAACACTCCCTGCACCGCCTCGGAGGAACCAGTGCGCAACGCCATCGCGGCCATGAAGCCGGCAACGGCGATCGCGGTGAGGCCACCGGACACGAGCATGACGATCGCGCCGGGAACGCCGCCCTTCACGTGCAGGCCGAAAGGGATCAGCAGTACGGTGAAGAACGCCGTTTGTGCGGCGCCGTAAGCGGCCGCACCCATGAGGCGACCGATCAGGATGCCGAGTCGCGATGTCGGTGACGCGAGCAGGCGATAGAAGAAACCGTTCTCGATGTCCGTGGCGAGCGCGGATCCGCTTTGCACCGAACCGAAGAGCACGCCCTGAACGATCGTGCCGGCAAGGCTGAAGTCGAGGAACGAATCGACCTTCGGGAAGCCCGGCAGGCCGGTGGCGCGGCCGAACGACGACGTGCCGAGGGCCGCGAAGAACAGCGGGAAAGTGATCGACGGAATGACCAACGCCGGCTGGCGCACGAGGGCCATGATCGATCGCTTCGACATCGCCACGGTTTGCCGCAGCGAGCCCACCGTCCTCGTGGTGGTCACGGTTGCGGTCACTTCTCGCCCTCGAGGCGGTGGCCCGTCGCCTCGGCGAACACGTCGTCGAGACTGGGCTCGTTCAATTCGAGGTGGTGCACGACGATGCCCTGTTCGTCGAGCCTGCGAACGACGTCGGTGACCGCACGCGCACCCGCGGCGAGGCCGACGCCGAGGGTGCCCTCGGCGGTTGGGCGCATGTCGCCGAACTCGCCGAGAACGCGCAAAGCGGCGTCGTTGTGGGCCGCATCGACGGTGATCAGCAGCGTCGGTGCTCCGACCTGGGCCTTCAGGTCGCGGGGGACACCTTCCCGCACGATCTTGCCGCCGTCGATGATGGCGATGCGGTCGGCCAACTGATCGGCTTCTTCCAGATACTGCGTGGTGAGCAGAACCGTCGTGCCCTCTTTGTTCAGGCGACGCACTTCCTCCCACAGCGTGACGCGGCTCATCGGATCGAGGCCGGTCGTTGGTTCGTCGAGGAAGAGCACCGTGGGCTCGTGAATGAGCGACAGCGCGAGATCGAGTCGACGTCGCATGCCGCCCGAGTAGGTGCCGACGCGACGATCGGCCGCAGCGGTGAGACCGACGCGCTCGAGCAGTTCGCCCGCCCGCGACTTCACGCTGGCGGGCGCGATGCCGTACAGCACGGCCTGCAGTTCGAGCAGTTCGTTTCCCGTCATCAGCGGATCGATTGCGGCATCCTGCAGTGCGACGCCGATGTTGCGGCGCACCTTGTCGGCTTCACGCACGACGTCGAAGCCCGCGACGCGCGCGGTGCCCGACGTGGGACGCAGCAGCGTGGTGAGCATGCGTACCGTCGTCGACTTGCCCGCACCGTTCGGCCCGAGAAAGCCGAAGATCTCACCTTCGCGGACCTCGAGGTCGACACCGTCGACGGCTCGAACCGGATTGTCGGACGAACCGAAGTGACGCACCAATTGAGATGCGACGATCGGGGAGTTCGATGACATGGGGGACTTCCTATCTGCCGGCCGACAACCGTCGGACGGCGTAGTCAGACCCTACGTCCGCTGGGAAACTTTCGGTACGACTGTCGCGTCAGGACTTGGCCAACATGATGGCGGCCCACACACGCTCCGACGTCGTCGGCATGTCGATGTGCTTCACGCCCAGGTGCGACACCGCATCGACCACTGCCGACTGCACTGCCGGAGTCGAGCCGATGGTGCCCGACTCGCCGATGCCCTTGGCGCCGAGCGGGTTCAGGTACGTCGGTGTCTCCATGTGCACGACTTCGAAGCTCGGCAGTTCAGCCGCGGAGATGAAGGCGTAGTCGGCGAGGTTCGACGTGATCGGGTTGCCGTCGGAGTCGTAACGCACTTCCTCGAGCAGCGCCTGCGCGGTGCCCTGCGCGACGCCACCGTGGATCTGGCCCTCGAGGAGAAGCGGGTTGAGAACGCGGCCCGCGTCGTCGAGTGCGACGTGACGCAGGTGGCGGACCTTGCCCGTCTCGGTGTCGACTTCGACGACCGCAACGTGCGCACCGAAGGGGAACGACGCGCCCTCGGCGTTGAAGCGCGACTCTTGCGAAAGACCGCCGTCACCCTTTGCCGCCGTTGCGAGATCGGCCCACGACTTGGCGATGGCCGGCGTTCCCGACACGTGGAACACGCCGCGGTCACGGTCGAGTTCGATGTCGGCTTCGTTGGCCTCGAGCAGACGTGCTGCGAGCTTCTTCGCCTGGTCGACGAGTTCGATCGACGCGAGGTTGACCGCTGCGCCGCCTTGCTGCAGTGAGCGCGAGCCCATCGTGCCGCCACCGACCGGAACGAGGTCGGTGTCGCCCCACACAAGGTCGATCATGTCCATCGGAATACCGGTCTGCTCGGATGCGATCATCGACCACGACGTGGCGTGGCCCTGACCGTGCGGGCTGGTGCCGGTGTAGACGATGGCGCGACCGTTTTCCTGCACCTCGATCTTCGCGGTCTCACCCATCGGCGGGACGCCTCCGGTGATTTCGACGTACACCGACACGCCGATGCCGAGTTGCTTGACGTCGCCCGACGCGCGGCGCTTGGCCTGCTCTGCGCGCAGCGACTTGTAGTCGGCGGCGGCGAGCACCTTGTCGAGTGCGGTCTCGTAGTCGCCGACGTCGTAGGTCTGGCCGATCACGGTGGTGTGCTTGTCGAGGAACTTCGGAATGAGGTTCATGCGACGCACTTCGGCCGGGTCCTTGCCGATCTCGAGTGCGAACATGTCCATCGCGCGCTCGGCGGCCGCGGTGGCCTCGGGGCGACCGGCACCGCGGTAGGCGGTCGTCGGTGTGGTGTTCGTGACGATCGACGTGGTGCGGCACTCGACCTTGGGGAACGCGTACACGGCCGACGACATCGGACGTGTCATGAACGGGGCGAGGATCGTGCCCATGTCGACCCACGCACCACAGTCCTGCAGGACGTGCATCTGGTAGGCGAGGACCTTGCCTTCGCGCGTGCCACCGATGGTGACGTACTGGATCTGCGCGCGACCGTGGCCCATGCCGAGCATCGACTCGCTGCGCGTCTCGCGCCAGCGCAGCGGACGACCGAGCTTTTTCGACATCATGCCGAGCAGGCTCTCTTCGGGGTAGACGCCGATTTTCGCACCGAAGCCACCGCCGACGTCGGGGGTGATGACGCGCAGTTGCGCATCGTCGAGACCGAGCGCGGCCTTGATGCCGTCCTTGGCGCCCTGGGCGTGCTGCGTGCTCAGCCACTGGTAGAGACGGCCGTCGACCCATGCGACGGCCGAGCCGCGCACTTCGAGCGGACACGGAGCGACGCGCTGGTTGATGAAGCGACCCTTCACGACGACTTCGCATCCTTCGAAGAATGCATTGCCGGTGTTGTCGGGCATTCCGAGCGCGGTCGAGTCGAACACGACGTTGCTGCCGCACTCTTCGAAGATCAGCGTGCTGCTGGCCATCGCCTCTTCCATGTCGACGAGCGCCGGGAGGACGTCGTAGTCGACAATGACCATCTCGGCCGCGTCTTCGCCCTGCTCGCGCGTTTCGGTGATGACGGCGGCGACGGGTTCACCGACGAAACGCACCTTGTCGCTGGCGAGGAGCGTGCGCTTGGCGCCGGGGTTGAAGGTGGCGGGCATCGCCTGTAGTTCGAGATCGGCGGCGGTGTAGACCGCGACGACGCCGGGTGCCGACAATGCATCGGACACATCGATGCCGGTGATGCGACCGTGGGCGACGGTGCTGCGAACGTACGTGACGTGCGCGGCGCCCTTCAGCAACGGCTCGTCGAGAAGGTCGTCGACGTACTCGCCGCCGGTTGTCAGGAACTTCGGGTCTTCCTTGCGGATGACGCGGTTGCCGAGAATGCTTCCACCCATGTGATTCCCCTTCGAGACAGGTGTCGAATGACGACCCGACACTACCCAAGGGCCCACGGGCCCCTGCAACGGGGGTTACGGATTGGCGCCGAGGGGCCCGAGCATTCCCGGGCGGTTGGAGGCGACGGCCGAGGCGCGCACGGTGAGAATCGCACCGACCACGTTGTAGGGCCAGGTTGCGGGCAGGTTGCCCGTCACTGCGGGCAGGTCGAGGAGGGCAAGGCGGCGTTCGCCGGGAAGCAGGTACCCGAGTTCGCGGCGCGCGGCTTCCTTCACGCCGGCGGGGGTCTCGAGTCGCTGGATGTCCTTTTGAATCTGCTCGTTCGCGTCTTCGAGGGCGAAGAACTCGGCCTCGCTGCGGCCGATCGCCTGACGCTGGGCGATGTAGTCGCGGATCGGATAGATGAACAAAACGACCGCGACGAGTATCGCGAGCACGACACCGAGACCCAGAACCACGCGGCGCATGCCACGGTTCGGAATCAACCGCGAGTCACGCGGCACGGGGCGCGTGAGGTCGCGGGTGAGCGGGCGGGAGTTCACGTCACCATTCTGGCGGCTCGTCACCCCCATGGGGTGGCAAGCCCGTCGCGGACCCGGTTATTTGCGCGGTGCGAGGGCCGACTTGCCCATGTACGCCGCGGTGTCACCGAGCATTTCCTCGATGCGCAACAACTGGTTGTACTTCGCGACGCGGTCGCTGCGTGCGGGGGCACCGGTCTTGATCTGTCCGCAGTTCGTTGCGACGGCGAGATCGGCGATGGTCGAGTCCTCGGTTTCGCCGCTGCGGTGGCTCATCACACTCGTGTACGAATGGCGAGTGGCGAGCTCGACCGTGTCGAGCGTTTCGGTGAGGGAACCGATCTGGTTCACCTTCACGAGAACGCTGTTCGCAACGCCGCGATCGATTCCCATGCGCAGACGCCGCGCGTTCGTGACGAACAGGTCATCGCCGACGAGTTGCACCTTCGAACCGACTTGCGCAGAAAGCGCCGACCAGCCGTCCCAGTCGTCTTCGGCCATGCCGTCTTCGATCGAGACGATGGGGTACTTGCCGACGAGGCCCGTCCACCAATCGGCGAGTTCGGCCGATGACATGACCTTGCCCTCGCCGGCGAGGTGGTACTTGCCATCACGGAAGAGTTCGCTCATCGCTGGGTCGAGCGCAATCGCGATGTCCTCGCCCGGCGTGCGGCCCGCGCGCTCGATCGCCTCGATGAGAACCTTGATTGCTTCCTCGTTCGAGGCCAGGTTCGGTGCAAAACCGCCCTCGTCGCCGACGGCAGTGGCGAGACCGCGATCCGCAAGCACCTTCTTCAGAACGTGGTAGGTCTCGGTACCCCAGCGCAGCGCTTCGGAGAAGCTGGCCGCACCGACGGGCATGATCATGAACTCTTGCAGGTCGATGTTGTTGTCGGCGTGGGCGCCACCGTTGATGACATTCATCATCGGCACGGGCAGAACGTGGGCATTCGGGCCACCGACCGACCGGAAAAGCGGCAGGTCGAGTTCATCGGCGGCCGCCCGTGCGACGGCGAGCGACGTGCCGAGGATCGCATTCGCGCCGAGGCGCCCCTTGTTCTCGGTGCCGTCGAGGTCGATGAGCAGGTGGTCGATGCCGCGTTGATCGACGGCATCGAGGCCGAGAAGTGCCTGCTGGATTTCGTCGTTGACGTTCTTCACCGCGGTGAGAACACCTTTGCCCGCGTAGCGCGCCTTGTCGCCGTCGCGCAGTTCGACTGCCTCGTGTTCGCCCGTCGAAGCGCCGCTCGGCACCATTGCACGTCCGCTTGCACCTGAAGAGAGATGTACCTCGACCTCGACGGTGGGGTTGCCGCGCGAGTCGAGAACCTCGCGGCCGGTGACGCTGACGATCGTGCTCATGGACGAAACGCTAGTCGCGTTTCACTTCGTTCCAGAGAGCGTCGAGCTGTTCGAGGCCGGCCTTCTCCATGTCGATTCCGCGTTCGGCGGCGAGCAGTTCCACTTGTTCGAAGCGGTTTCGGAACTTGCCGGCGGCCGCGCGCAGCGCTGACTCGGCGTCGAGTGACAAATGACGCGCCACGTTGACGACCGAAAACAACAGGTCGCCGAGTTCGAGGGCGATGGTGTCGGGGTCGCCCGATTTCATCGCGTCGCGCAGTTCGGCGGTCTCTTCGTCGATCTTGTCGAGCGGGCCCGCGACATCGGGCCAGTCGAAGCCCAACTTCGCAGCCTTCTTCTGCAGTTGCTGCGCGTAGAGAAGCGACGGTCCCGAACGTACGACACCATCGAAGACGCGCACGCGCTCTGGCTTCTCGGCTCGCTTGATCGCTTCCCAGTTGTTGGTGACCGCTTCGGCGGTGTCTGCACGCACGTCGCCGAACACGTGTGGATGGCGTGACACCAACTTGTCGTGAACCGTGCGGGCGACGTCGGCGATGGTGAAGCGTCCCTCTTGCTCGGCGATGGTCGAGTGAAACTCGACCTGGTAGAGCAGGTCACCGAGTTCCTCGATCAGCGCGTCATCGGTCGACGGGTCGTCGGGGTCGAGCGCCTCGAGGGCATCGACGACTTCGTAGGTTTCCTCGATGAGGTAACGCACGAGCGACTGATGTGTCTGCTCGCGGTCCCACGGACACTGTTCGCGCAGCGTGCGGGCCAGTTGATGGCAACGCACCAATTCGCCCGCAACGGGTGCGGCGAGCTGCGGGATGTAGAGAGAAGTGAGGTGGTCGGCTTCGAGTGTGCGGTCGATCTCGGCCCACGTCGTGTGTGCGATGCGTTCGTCGGCGAGGCCGAGGTGGTGCAGCAACACGACGGGCGTGTCGGCGGGTTCGGATTCCGCTGCGAGCTTCACGTCGGAGAGAACCCAGTTGGCGTGGGTGTGCGCAACGAGGAGAGGTCCGCGCTCGCCCGCCGCCTCGGTCGCGAACCGGTGACCATCGACGAGACGCACGCCGGCCTCGACCGGATCGATGGCCAACGCCGTCCATGTTGCGTCGAGGAAAGAAACCGCAGGCAGTGTTCGGATGTCGACACCGGAATCGACAGCGCGTTCGCGCAGGATGTGGACGCTGCGTTCCAACACGAGAGGCGAGCCCGGCACCGCGTAGAGCACCTCGTCGTGTTTGGTTGCCGCGCGGATCAGTTCGTCGGCGATCGCGTCGTAGACCTCGTCGAAGGTCGATGCCGATTCGTATCGGGCGTCGAAGGTGACGGCGCTACCCGGGGCATCGAGAACGAGCGATGCGGATGGATGCCGCGCCGTGCGCAGGTATCGACGCGGTATGCGCGCTATTTCGTCAAGCGTCGACGTGGTGACGAGGCCGGGGTCGCCCGGTCCGATGCCGACAACGACGATGCGTGGCATGGTCGCCGAGGCGTCAGCTCGCCGCGATGGTGCCGGTCGCCGCATCCCAGCGGCCGTACGCGGGGTCGACGGTGATGGCGGCGTTGGCCAACCAACCCGTCGCAAGGTTCGGTCCGGGCTCGGCCTTCACGAGCGACAGCACGTCGTCTTTCACGTCACCCCACGGCGCGAGGAGAATGACGTGCCACCCGAACGACGACTGCACGGGTCCGTAGGGAACGCCGGCACGTGCGGCAATGGCCCCGCGCGTGAACGCCGGGTCGAAGTTCTGTTGGTACTCGAGGATCGACATGCACGGACTCGTCTTGCCGTCTTCCGACTGTCCCTGCAGTGCGCCGCCCGAGGTTTTTGCCGCGGGTTCGGTCGAGTACTTCTTGGCCAGGTCGGCGAACTTCGCACCCTTTGCGAGAAGGGACAGCACTTTCTCCGCGGTTTCCTTCTTCTTCACGACAATGTGGCTCGCGCACATCGCGCCGGTCAGCGACGGCCGCTGTGCGTAGAGCTTTTCGATCTTTCCGTCGGCAGGAGCCTCGAGGTCGTTGATTGCGTCGGTCGCGGCGTTGACATCGACGATCACTGCTTCGAGTTCCTTGGAGAGGTCACCCGCATTCTGGGCTGCCAGCCTCTCGCGAACGGCGTCACGCTGGGCATCGGTGAGCGGTTTGCCCTGTTCTTTCAGGAACGAGGTGTAGGCATCGGCCTTGATCATTCCGGCGAGCAGATTGCGCGCATCGTCGAGTTGCACGATGCCGTCGGCCAGCGGAAGCTGTTGATTGGCGGCAAATTCGTCGATGAAAGATTCGAGGCGGTCGCGTGGAATCTCGTTTCCGTTGACGACGGCGGCGTCGGAGTTTCGGGTGAAGGTCGCACACGACGACAGGGCGAGAACTCCGGCAAGGGCGAATGCGGTCGTCACGACGCGACGCCGGACGAGGAAGGGGGCGGTTGTGCGCACGTCGGAACCTTACTCGCCCAGCATTTCGGTGAGCAGGTCGCGCATTTGTGTGACGAGTTGCGTGCCATCGGGTGACTTTCCCCGCTGGCCCGAGGGCAGCGGAATGACCAGCTGCCTTTCTTTTTCGCGCCACGTCAGACCGGTGAACGTGCCGCGGGCAAGTCGCGTGAGCCGCAACTGTTGGCTGGTGCGCAGGTCGACGGGCGAGACCTTCGCCGAGTTCATCGCGACGGTGAATTCCGTGATGCCAAAGCCGTGGCACGTCGCGCGCAACGCGCCGACGGCGAGAAGTGTCTCGGCTTCCTTCGGAATCGGCCCGTAACGGTCCAACCATTCCTTCCGCACGTCGTCGACTTCTTCCTGGGTCTTCACCTCGGCGAGGCGACGGTACGCCTCGAGGCGCAGGTCTTCGGTCGGCACGTACGAGTCGGGAAGGAACGCCGACACCGGGACGTCGAGTTTCAACTCGACGGGCTCTTCGACGGGTTCCCCCTTCATTTCGGCAACGACCTCGGTGACCATCTGGCAATAGAGGTCGTAGCCAACGGCGGCGATGTGGCCGCTTTGGGCCTCGCCGAGAATGTTGCCCGCACCGCGGATCTCGAGGTCGCGCATCGCGATCTTGAAGCCGCTGCCGAGTTCGGTCGCCTCGCCGATCGCGCGCAGACGTTCGTAGGCCTCTTCGGTGAGAACGCGGTCGCGGGGGTGAAAGAGGTAGGCGTAGGCGCGCTGGCCGCTGCGGCCCACACGCCCGCGCAATTGGTGCAACTGGCCGAGACCCAGCAGGTCGGCGCGCTCGACGACGAGGGTGTTCACCGTCGGCATGTCGATGCCGCTTTCGATGATCGTCGTGCAGACGAGCACGTCGAAGTTGCCCTGCCAGAAATCGAATACGACGCGTTCGAGGGTCGCTTCGTCCATCTGTCCGTGAGCCACGGCGACACGTGCTTCGGGGACGAGTTCACGCAGTTCGGCTGCACGTTCCTCGATGCTCTGCACACGGTTGTGAACCCAGAACACCTGACCCTCGCGCAACAGTTCGCGGCGAATCGCCTCGACCGCGAGACGTTTGTCGAGTTCACCGACGTAGGTGAGGATCGGTTGGCGGTCGGCGGGCGGGGTCTGCAGCAGGGAGAGGTCGCGGATGCCGACGAGGCTCATCTCGAGCGTGCGCGGGATCGGGGTTGCGCTGAGGGTGAGAACGTCGACGTTCGTGCGCAGTTTCTTCATGGCTTCCTTGTGCTGGACGCCGAATCGTTGTTCTTCGTCGACGACGAGAAGACCAAGGTCCTTGAACTTGATGCCTTCTTGCAACAGTCGGTGCGTGCCGATGACGCAATCGACCTCGCCCGAGGCGAGGCCGGCAAGGATCTTCTTCGCTTCGGCGGCTGTTTGGAACCGTGACAGCACCTCGACGCGAACGGGAAATCCGGCAAAGCGGTCACGGAACGTCGTGCCGTGTTGGGAAGCGAGCAACGTCGTCGGGCACAACACGGCCACTTGTTTGCCGTCCTGCACGGCCTTGAATGCGGCGCGGATCGCAACTTCCGTCTTGCCGAAGCCGACGTCACCGCAAATGAGTCGATCCATCGGCACCGCCCGTTCCATATCGCCCTTGACCTCGGTGATCGCGCGGCGCTGGTCGAGAGTCTCGACGTACGGGAAGGCGGCCTCCATGTCGTGCTGCCATGGCGTGTCGATTGCAAAGGCGTGCCCCTCGGCGGTGACGCGACGTTGATACAAAACGACAAGTTCCTGGGCGATCTCCTGAACGGCCGAGCGCACCTTCGATTTGGCGCGCGCGAAGTCGGAACCGCCGAGGCGGTGCATGGTCGGCGTTTCGCCGCCGACGTACTGGCGAATCGTGTCGATCTGATCGGTCGGCACGTACAACTTGTCGCCGCCCTTGTAGGCGAGCAACAGGTAGTCGCGTTGTGTGCCGCCGATCGCGCGGCTGACGAGACCCTCGAACTTGCCGACACCGTGGTGGTAGTGAACGACGTAGTCGCCGGGCTTCAGGTCCTGGAATGCGGTGCCCGACGTGCGCGGCTTCTGGCGACGCGGCCCGGGTCGGCGTCCAGTCAGGTCGGACTCGGCGATGAGTGCGAGCTTCGCGCCGGGCATGAACGCGCCATGGTGCAGTCGTTGCACCGTGACGAACATGCCCGGTCCGATGGCGTCGCGTCGTGCGTCGGGCACGGCGTCGAGGTCGATGACGTCGGCACCTTCGCCGCGCAGGCTGTCGGCGATGCGTTCCGCCGAGTTCGGCGTGTCGGCGGCGATGATGACGCGCGTTCCCTCGCGCACCAATTCAGCGAAGCGTCGAACGGCCCCCGACGGGTCGTTGGTGATGGGGCCCCAGGCCGTGGCGTTGACGCTCTTCCCTGAACCCGTGTCGGCTGCAGCAAGAAGGTGGTAGGTCGGCACTTTTGCCGAGTCACCGAGAACACCATCGGGGTCGGCGTGCAGACGCGGGAAGTCGTCGGCGGCGGGGTCGCGGCCCCACGTGGTGGCGAGGGCCTTTGCGATGTCCGCCTCTTCGGCGAGGATGTCGAGGCCTCGATCGCGGATGCGTCGGGGTTCGACGAAGACGAAGCGCACGTCGACGCTGGCCTTCTTGTCGTTGGAAAGTGCCGTCGCGGCGGATGCGAGCGTCGAGCCGTCACTGAACCACGGCAGCCAACTTTCCATGCCGTCGAAGACGAGTCCTTCGGCGATGCGATCCCAATGTTCGCGACCCCACGGTTCTTTTGCCACCAGGCCCGCGGCGTGTTCGCGCATGGCGTCGTCGACGAGAAACTCGCGGGCCGGTTGCACCCATGCCTCGTCGATCGTCGAGGTGCTGCGCTGGTCGTTCACGTTGAAGGTTTGCAGGCGCTCGATCTCATCGCCCCAGAACTCGACGCGCAGCGGTTCGTCGTGTGTCGAGGCGAACACGTCGACGATTGCGCCGCGCTGTGCGACGTGACCACGCAGTTCGACGAGGTCTTCGCGGCGGTAGCCGAGCATGACGAGATCGCGCACCAGTTGCGCCGGGTCGACCTGCATGCCGACCTTCAGGTGCAACGGCCACGGCTGAGAGGTCGCAACGTCGGCTGGCGGCGCCGTTTTCTGCAGAAGGGCGCGCGCGCCCGCGACGACGACGCGGGGTCGACGTCCCGGCGTGCGCAGACGCCAGAGAATTTCGAGACGCCGGCCCATCGTCTCGACGCTCGGGCTGATGCGTTCGAAGGGCAGTGTTTCCCAGGCAGGGAACAATGCGACCGCATCGTCACCGATGAGGGCCTGCAGGTCGTCGGCGATCTGGCCGGCCGACTGGCCGGTCGCCGTTGCCACCACGAACACCGCCTCGGGATGCAGTGCCGTCAGTGCGGCAATGACCGCGGGACGTGCAGCGTCGGGACAAGCGAGTGAACCGTCGAGGCCCGACATGGTGCCCGCGACGACGGTGTCGTTCGCGACGAGGTGTGCGACGGCGGTGATGCTCATCAGTTGAACGCATTCATCGTCGCGGCCGGACCGTGAGCGATGAGCGACTCGATTGCATCGGCGGCACGCGATTCGGCTTCGTCGAGCACGCGACGTTCGGCCGGCGGCACTTTGCGCAGCACGTGATCGGCACCAAGTTCCGCCGAGAGTGGCTTGCCGACACCGATGCGCACACGGAGGTACTCCTGCGTGGAGAGATGCGACGTGATCGAGCGCAGTCCGTTGTGGCCGGCGAGGCCACCACCTTCCTTCACGCGCACCGCGCCCGGCGGCAGGTCGAGTTCGTCGTGGACGACGACGAGCCGAGTCGCAAATGCGTCGTCCTTGAGGTTGTGTCGCTTCACGAGGGCGCGCACGGCCTGGCCTGATTCGTTCATGAAGGTGAGTGGCACGGCGAGCACGACTTTTTCGTCGTTCATCGTGAATTCACCGACGAGGGCTTTGTCGCGGCCCTCTTTCAGGCTGACTCCGTGCCGTCGCGCAAGCGCGTCGACTGCGTCCTGACCCACGTTGTGGCGCGTGCGCTCGTACTTCTTTCCGGGGTTGCCCAAACCGACGATGATCCACATGTCGGTATGTCCCCGATCGAGCGGGCCGTGCGATTACGACGCGGCGGGTGCGGCACCGGCGGCGGGTGCAGCGCCTTCGGCCGGTGCGGCTGCGGCTGTCGGAGCCTCGGCGCGGGTGGTGAGAACCGTGACAACGACGAGGTCGGGGTCACCGACCGCGGTGACGCCGGCAGGCAACGTGAGGTCACGCAGGTGGATGACGTCGTTGACCGTCATGTTGGTGATGTCGACGAGGATCTCGTTCGGCATCGACGACGGGGTCGTGCGCACTTCGATGGTGTCGACGGCTGCGTCAACGAGACCACCCTCGGCAACGACGGCCTTCGCCGTGCCCGACAGGTTGAGCGGCACGCTGACGACGATTTCCTCGGTCATGCTGATCTGCTGGAAGTCGATGTGGCTGACCGTGCGGCGCACGGGGTGGCGCTGCAATTCCTTGACGATGGCCGGGTAGGTGGTGCCACCGACGCTCAGGTCGATGATGGTGTTGACACCGGCCGGGCCCGAGAGAGCACTGCGCAGGTCGCGACGGGCGACGGAAAGCGACACGGGCTGCATGCCGTGGCCGTAGAGGACGCCGGGGATCTTGTCTTCGCCACGCAAGCGGCGCGAGGCGGCGCTGCCCGTGGCGCGGCCGAGTTCTGCGGAGAGGGATGCATTCGCCATAGGGGACCGAAGTCTATGGCCCGTTCTCGGCGAAAACCCACGCGGCCCGGCGCAGCGGTGCGCGGCTAGGCCTGGTTCTCGCCGCCGAAGAGTTCGCTCACGCTGGTCTCGTCGAAGACCGCGGCAAGGGCGTCGGCCAGAATCTGGGCGACCGAGAGGACCTCGATCTTGTCGATCGCTTTGTCTTTGGCGAGGGGCAGGGTGTTCGTGACGACCACCCGCGAGATCGCGCTCTGCTCGAGACGTTCGATGGCGGGGCCCGACAGCACTCCGTGGGTGGCCATGGCCCACACCTCGGTGGCGCCGCGTTCGCGCAGCAGTTCGGCGGCCGAGACGATGGTTCCGCCGGTGTCGATCATGTCGTCGGTGAGGATGCAAAGGCGACCCTCGACTTCGCCGATGACTTCCTTCGCGACGGCCACGTTCGTGGTGCCCTTCGGGCGGCGCTTGTTGATGAAGGCGACGTCGGCATTGAGATCGGAGAGGTGCTGTGCGAAGCGTTCCGCCACCTTCACGCGACCGGCGTCGGGCGACACGATGACCATGCCCTCGCTTGCATTCGCGCGGACGTACTTCTCGAGAACGGGCATCGCGGTGAGGTGGTCGACCGGGCCGTCGAAGAAGCCCTGGATCTGGCCGCTGTGCAGGTCGACCGACACCATGCGTCCCGCACCCGCGGCGCGGAACATGTCGGCAATGAGGCGCGCGGTGATGGGCTCGCGGCCCTCTGCCTTGCGGTCTTGACGCGCGTATCCATAGAAGGGGCAGACGGCGGTGATGCGCTTGGCCGACGCGCGGTACGCAGCATCGATCATGATCAACTGCTCCATGATCGAGTCGTTGATCGAGCGACCGTCGAAACCGAAGTGCGTCTGCATGACGAACACGTCGCCGCCGCGCACCGAGTCGGCGAAACGCGGCCGCAGCTCGCCGTTGGCGAATTCGACGATGTTGGCGTCGCCGAGACGAATGCCGAGGTGCGTGGCAACTTCTTCGGCCAGTTCGGGGTGGGTGCGTCCGGTGTACAGCGACAGTCGCTTCGTTGTGACCTTGTCGATGTTCAGGCCGTTCATGCAGCCACCCCTCCCGTCATGTCGGCCGCCCGCGCCGCTTCCTCGGATAATAGGTGAGCGGGGCAATGGCCCGAAAAGACGACACGGATACGAGGTCGCCGTGATGATGGGTTCCGGGGAGAGGACTCGAACCCCTATATGCGGG
>JBBANY010000007.1:0-18899 GCA_040401695.1 Ilumatobacteraceae bacterium | reverse complement strand
CGAGGTCGCCGTGATGATGGGTTCCGGGGAGAGGACTCGAACCCCTATATGCGGGACCAAAACCCGCTGTCCTGCCATTGAACGACCCCGGACAGATGAATCGTCGACGTGAACGGTAGCGGGTTTTTCTTTTTACATTCCTGACCGATAACGTCTCAGGTCTTATGGGTTCACTGATCAAGAAGCGCCGCAAGCGGATGCGCAAGAAGAAGCACAAGAAGATGCTGCGCCGCACCCGCCACCAGCGTCGTAAATAGCGCCACCCCGATCAGGCCGGATCAACCGTGCGTGTCAGCACGACGGTCGTTTCGGGAAGAGCCTCCGCCAGCCAGTCGAAGTGGCCGCGGAGGAACCATGTCGAACCGCTGCCCGCGAGCAGCGGCGCAACTCCTGCCGCATCCGTGATGCGGTCGCGTACGCGCAATAGTCGCGGTTCGGCGACGAGTGCCGCCGGTTCGAGGTCGTTCGCCCCTTGAGGCGAGCCTGCGTGACGAGGCCCGCCGATCGAGTCCCACGTCGTGTAGACGAGGGGCGTCGACACGCCGAACGGTGGGATCACGAGGGTGATGTCGGTGTCGACGTGGGGCAGTGGTTCGACCACCTCGCCGATGCCGCTGACGCGCGCGCGCCCACCGACCATGCAGAAGGGAATGTCGGCACCGAGTCGCGAGGCCGCGGTCAAGTCGTGGAAACCGGCCCATCGCAGAACTGCGGCTGCATCGGCTGAACCCCCGCCCAGACCACCACCGTGGGGAATGTGTTTCGTGAGTTGTACGCGCGCGTTCCGTTTGGCGAGCGTGAGTGCACGGAACACCAGGTTGTCGCTGCCCGTACCGATGCCCGCGGCGTAGGGACCGTCGACCACGAGCGACGATTCACCGTCGGACGGTGACACGACGACGGTGTCGGCGAGGTCGAGCGTCACCATCTCCGCATCGATGAGATGGAAGCCGTCGTCGCGTACTCCCGTGACGCGCAAGTCGAGGGTCAATTTCGCGTGTGCGGCGATCGTCATGCGCGCACCGTTCTGCAGAGAGTTGCCCACTCGTCGAGGGACAACTGTTCGGCACGTGCGGTCGGGTCGACCCCTGCGCGCGCGAATTGTTCCGCGTCGACCAGCCCCGCGAGTGCCGAACGCAGCATCTTGCGGCGCTTGGCAAAACCCGCTCGCACGAGCGAGAACAATGCCTCGGCATCGTCGATCTCGGCGGCCGGTGTGTCGTGGCGTGTGATGCGGACAAGCGCCGAGTCGACCTTCGGGCGTGGGAGAAACACTGTGGGCGGAACGTTGCCGACGATCTCTGCGCGAGCCCAGTACGCAACTTTCACGCTGACCGCACCGTAGGCGGCGGTCCCGGGTTTGGCGCAGAAGCGCTCGCCGACTTCGGCCTGCACCATGACCAGCATTGCGCGTACGCCGGGCACGCGGTCGAGAAGGTCGGCGACGAGGGGAGTGGCGATGTTGTACGGCAGGTTCGCCACGACGGTGACTCCGGCGTCGTGTGCGCGGCCGAGCCGTGCATTCACCTCTGCGATGAAGGCGATCCAATCGAGTTGCATTGCGTCGGCCTCGTGCACTTCGACGTTCAGATGAGCGGCCATCTGCTCGCGCAACACCGGAACGATGCCGCGGTCGACCTCGACGGCGACGACGTGCGCGCCGGTCTCGGCAAGAGCGGCGGTCAGCGAGCCGAGGCCCGCGCCGATCTCGACGACGACATCTCCGGCGGAGACGTCGGCAAGGCGGGCGATGCGTCGCACGGTGTTCGGGTCGACGACGAAGTTCTGTCCGAGTGTGCGCCGTGGTGAGAGACCGTGCTCCTCGAGCAGCGCAGCTGCCTGGGGGCGGCTGAGTGTCACCAGCTCACCGTGACGGGCAGCGGAGCATCGACCAGATTGGCGATCTGCAGATAGAGCGGTGTGTGGATGACGACATCGGCGCCCGACGGCAGGGTGACCGCAAAGACGTTGGTGCACCTGAGCGATCTGCCGTTGTTCAGGTTCACGACCGTGACCTCGACACCAAGTGGTGCAACCGAGGCGTAACAGATCGCCGAGTTGTAGTCGGGAAAGCGCACGTAACTGGCCTTGCCGTTGACGCGGTTCATCTCTCCGGGGCCCGGGTATGCAATCGGTGCGGTCCCGTTCGGCTGTTGGGCGAGTGGACCGTCGAGGTTGACCGGCTTCGACGAATCGTCGGCCAGTGGGCCGACGGCCGAGGCGTTGTCGAGCGGTGTCGAGGTGGTGGTGCTTTCGATCGTGGTGGGTGCCGCGGTGTCGGTGGTCTGCGACCCCGTCGACCCACCCACCGCCGCGAAGGTGAGCGCGATGACGGTAGTGATGACGGCGAGCACTGCGATGCGGCGACGTTCGTACACGGTCATCGTCATGCGGCGGCCATTCGCGGGAACGCACGGCGGGCGTTGGCCGAGGTTGCGAGAGCGAGATGCTCGGGTGCCACTCCGCGCAGTTTCGCGATCGCGTTGCCGACGACCACGACGAATGCGGGCTGGTTCTGTTTGCCGCGGTGCGGCACGGGCGCGAGGTAGGGGCTGTCGGTCTCGACGAGAAGGCGGTCTTCGGGACACATCAACGCGGCATCGCGCAGATCGGCGGCGTTCTTGAAGGTCACGATTCCCGAGAACGAAAGGAACATGCCGCGGTCGAGACACAGCTTTGCCTCGGCGGGACCACCGCTGAAGCAGTGCATCACCACGTTGGTGGGAACACCTTCGGCATCGAGGATGTCGAGCGTTTCGTCCCATGCGTCCCGAGTGTGAACGACGAGCGTGAGGTCGTGTTGATGTGCGAGCGCGATCTGCTCGGCGAACGCAGCGCGTTGCGACGCTCGGTCGGAGTGCTCGTAGTAGTAGTCGAGGCCGCATTCTCCGATGGCAACGACGCGCGGCTCGCCGATGAGCGGCAACAACTGTGCGGTTCCATGTTGTGCCTCGTGGGGATGCAATCCGACGGTGGCCCACACGTGTTCGTGGCGTGCCGCGACGTCGATGGCGGCGCGGCTGGTCTCGGCATCACAGCCGATGGTGACCATGGTCGAGACGCCCGCATCGAGGGCGGCACGCACCGTTGCATCGGTGCCGAGGTCCGAGCGGGCGTCCTCGAGGTGGCAGTGGGTATCGGTCCACATGGGAAATGGTGTTCGTGTGCGTCTTACTTGGACTTGCGCGGAAAGAGCGGATCGCCCTTTTCCACGCTGCGTCCGGCGGGGTACTGCCCCCAGGAAACGCTATTGGGCAACTGCTGTGCCGACACGTCACCGTCGAGACCGATGCGCTGCCACACGATTTGGGCGGTGCGGGGCATGGCGGGAACGCAGAGAATCGCAACGATGCGCAGCGCTTCCAAGGCGTCACCCATGATGCCGTCGAGTTCGGTCGACGGCTCGGCCTTCCACGGTTCGTGGTTTTCGAGGAACGCATTGGTTGCGTGGATGAGCGACCAGGTTGCTTCCAACGCCTTGCCGGGCTGGAACGAATTCCACGCCGCGCTGGTGTCGGCCACAGCCTGGTGGGCGATCTCGCGCAACGGTGAATCGGCACGTGGTGCGGTTCCGATGCCGCCACACTTCTTCTGCACCACGGTTGCGACGCGTGCGGCGAGGTTGCCGAGGTTGTTTGCGAGGTCGGAGTTGTAGCGCGTGACGAGGCCTTCGTAGGTGAAGTCACCGTCATTGCCGTATTGGGTGTCGGACAACACGTAATAGCGGAAGCCGTCGACACCGAACTCGTCGATGAGGTCGAGCGGGTTGACAACGTTGCCGGTGGTCTTCGACATTTTCTCGCCACCGACGAGCAGCCATCCGCCCACCGCCCAGTGCTGCGGCGGTTCGATACCGGCCGACATCAACATTGCCGGCCAGTACACGCAGTGGAAACGAATGATGTCCTTGCCGATGAGATGCACCGAAACGGGCCAGTTGCGAGCGAACGCTTCGTCGTCGTTGCCGTATCCGACGGCGGTGATGTAGTTCGCGAGCGCATCGAACCAGACGTAGGTGACGTGCTCGGAATCCCACGGAATGGGAATGCCCCATGTGAGGCTCTTGCGGCTGATCGAGAAGTCGCGCAAGCCCTGTTTGATGAACGAAGTCACCTCGTTCATGCGGTACGACGGCGTGATGCATCCGGGGTGTTTCGCGTACCAGTCGAGAAGACGGTCGCCGAAGCGCGAAAGGCGGAAGAACCAGTTCTCTTCTTCGACGTGTTCGACGGGGCGTTTGTGCACCGGACAGTTGCCGGCCTCGAGCTCTTCTTCGGTGAAGTAGGCCTCGCATGCCACGCAATAGAGGCCCGAGTAGGTGTCGAGTTCGATGTCGCCCGCTTCGTAGCAAGCCTGCAGCAACTTGGCCACGCCGCGCTTGTGGCGTTCCTCGGTGGTGCGAATGAAGTCGTCGTAGCTGATGTCGAGACGCGTCCAAGCGTCGGCGAAGAGCGGCGCGATCGAATCCGTGAACGCTTGCGGGGAAACGCCCGCGGCATCGGCGGCCTGCTGGATCTTCAGGCCGTGTTCGTCGGTGCCGGTGAGAAAGTGGACGTCGTCGCCGTTGAGCCGGTGCCACCGAGCGAAGGCGTCGCCGACGATCGTGGTGTAGGCGTGGCCGAGGTGCGGCCGTGCGTTCACGTAATAGATGGGGGTCGTCAACGAAAAACGCGGCACCCGACGAGGATACGCTCGGCATCCGTGACTTTCGCGTTCGATAATGCAACCGCGGTGCGGAAAACGGCCGACGGGCGATACGAAGCCGAGGTTCTGCCCGGTTGGGACATCAATGGAAATGCGAACGGCGGATACTTGTTCGCCTTTGCGTCCCGCGCCATGCGCGACCACTCGGGACGACGCGATCCCTTCAGCGTGACTGCGCACTACCTCGCGCCCGTGAAGGCCGGTCCGATCACCGTTGAAGTCGACACGGTGAAGACGGGGAAGTTGCTGACCACCATGAACGCGAGCATCCTCGTTGACGGTCGTACCGCGGTGCGTTTCCTCGGCGCGTGGGGTGAGGTTCCCGACGTCGTCGACACCGATTACGTGACCGCGACTCCTCCCGAACTGCCGCCCTTCGATGCGTGCACACCGCGCCACCACGATGGGAACTCGTTTCCCATCGAGTTTGCGAAGCGATTCGATTCGCGCATCCACCCCGACGACACCTCGTTCCTGCGGGGCGAGACGGGATCGGTGGCGGTGATGCGAGGTTGGTACGAATTCGGCGACGGCAGGCCGATCGACACACTGTGCCTGCCCACGATCGCCGACTCGTTCGCGCCTCCGGTGTTCAACGTGCCGGTGCCCAAAGCATGGGTACCGACGATCGAGCTCACCGTGCACGTTCGCGCGGTACCCGTCGGCACGCGTGTTGCCTGTGTGTTCCGCTCACGCGTGATCCAGGGTGGTCTCACCGAAGAAGACGGCGAAATGTGGGACGAAGCGGGCAACCTCGTCGCCCAATCCCGACAACTCGCGCTCTTGGGTCGCGCCTAGCGGGGAACACAGTCGCGCCTAGCGCGACAGGATCTTGAGCAGGTCGGCGGGGGTTTCCGCGATCGCATGGGCACCCGCGCTCGTGAGTTCTTCGCGCGACCCGAAACCCCACAGCACACCGAGACCCTTCGTGCCCACCTCGGTGGCGGCGTCGATGTCGTGGTGACGGTCTCCGATCATCCAGCATTCGTCGTGTTCGACCGTGACGCCGTGGTCGTTGCGCAGGTCGAGGATGGCCTGTTCCAGCAGCCGCGCCTTGGGAACCTCGTTGTCGGATTCGGCGGCCACCACGTGGACGAACCGACTGCGCGCCGAGGTCACGTCGAGCACCATCAGTGCCTGCTTCTCAGGTTTCGACGTGACGATCGCGAGGTGCCAGTCGCGTCCGAGCGTGTCGAGCACGTCGAGGATCCCGTCGAAGGGCTGCGTTCGCGGAACGTACTTGGGCGTGTAGATCGCGCGGTAGTCGGCGATGAATTCGTCGGCACCGTCGGCCGGCAGTCCGCGCGGCACGAAGAACTTCGGGTACGACGTCGCGAGTGGTGGCCCGACGATGTGCGTCAGGTCGGCGCGGGTCATCTGCTGCGCACCGCGTGCCGCGAGCACCTCGTTCATCGCGCCGAGGATTCCACCGCCGGAGTCGGCGACCGTGCCGTCGAGGTCGAAGAACAGAACGTGTTGTTTCACCGGTTGTCTCCGGAACTGCGACGTGAGAGTGCGATTCGGTAAGCGGCGCGCCGTGGAACGCCGAGCGTCGTGGCTGCACGGTCGGCGGCATCGCGAACCGAAAGGCCGGCCGCGAGTGCTTCGTCGAGGACGCGGGTGATCAGTTCGTCGTCGGCGGCCGGTGCGGGAGGCGCGCCGTCGACCACGACGACGAATTCACCCTGCGGTTCGTTCGTGGCGAAGTGGGCCGATGCCTCGCGGATCGTTCCGCGCCACACGTCTTCGTGCAATTTCGTCAACTCGCGTGCAACCGCGACACGGCGGTGGTCACCACACGCGGCGACGAGGTCGTCGAGCGTGCGCACGATGCGGTGGGGTGACTCATAGAGAACGACCGTGCGCTCTTCGGCCGCGATGTCGGCGAGACGCCGTTCGCGGTCTGCGCCCGAGCGGGGCAGGAAGCCTTCGAAGACGAAACGGGTCGTCGGCAGACCACTGAGAACAAGTGCCATCACGAGTGCCGCAGGCCCCGGTACCGCACTGACCGCGAGGCCGGCATCGATGACCGCACGCACGACGACCGCACCGGGGTCGGAGATTGCGGGCGTGCCGGCGTCGGTGATGAGAGCCACGGTCCGTCCGGCCTCGATGGTCTCGATGATGCGCTTCGTCGCGTCGCGTTCGGTGTGTTCGTTCACGACCACGTAGTGAGGGTCTGTGATGCCGAGGTGCTTGACCAAGCGTCCCGAGTGGCGCGAGTCCTCGCAGGCGATGAGGTCGGCCGTGGCAAGCGCGTCGCGTGCACGCTGCGAGATGTCGCCGAGATTGCCGATCGGGGTGGCGACGAGGACCAATGCGCCGCTCATTCAGGCTGCTTCGATTCGGTGTCGCGAATCGTGATGGTGTCGCCGATGTCGAGGCCCCACCGCGAGAAGGCACCGGGCGCGGCTTCGACGACGCGCGACGCACGTGCCACGGGAAGACCGAGCCGGTTCGGCTCCATGTGTCGAATCGCCACGATGGTGTTCGTCGCGTCGAGATAGGCCACGTCGAGCGCGAAGCGCATGCCGAACGAATGAACCCATTTGCAGTGATCGATGACGAGGGGCACCGAAGCGTCGGGAAACGCCTTCATGCCGCGGCGTCGGTCGCGCCGGGTGGTGGCGATGTTTGCGCTGGCGACGACGTGGGTGTCGTGCACGATCCACCCGCCAACGAGCTGCTTCATGACGATCACGCTAACCAGTCACCGCGTGCTCAGACGTTGAAGCGGAACTCCATCACGTCGCCGTCGACGCCTTCGTAGTCCTTGCCCTCGAGGCGGATCTTGCCGAGTTCCTTCGCTTTCGTCCACGAACCGATCTCGAGAAGTTCGTCCCAACGAATGACCTCGGCACGGATGAAACCGCGCTGGAAGTCGGTGTGAATACGGCCGGCGCACTCGGGCGCCTTCGACTCGGCACGAAAGGTCCATGCCCGCGACTCCTTGTCGCCGGTGGTGAAGTACGTCCGGAGGCCGAGCAGGTGGTACGCGCTGCGCACCATGCGGGGGAGCGCACCCTCGCCGAGGCCGAGCGCACCGAGCATCTCGGCCCGATCTGCTTCGTCGAGCTGCACCGCCTCGGCCTCGAGTTGCACGCTCATGCCGAGCACCTCGACTTCGCCCTCGCTCTTCGAGCCGGGAGGTGCGATTTCGCCGCGCACACGTGCTTCGAGGTCGGGGATTCGATCGAGTTCGTTTTCGCCCACGTTCACGACCGCGAGCACGCGGCGGTTGGTGAGCAGGAAGTGCGGTGCGAGTGCTTCGCGAACGTCGGTGCCGAGCCCGGCGCGGTACAGCGGCATGCCTTGGCTGAGTGCTGCGTGGGCTGCCTCGAGGGCGGCGGCCTCTTCGGCGACGTTCTTGTCGAGTTTGGCGACCTTCTGCGAACGCCCGAGTCGCGACTCGACAGTTTCGAGATCCGCGAGTGCGAGTTCCAGTTCTACGACGCGCAGATGTTCGAGCGGGTCGGAGGGACCGGGCACGTCGTCGTCTTCGAATGCGCGCAGAACGAAAACGATCGCATCGACTTCCCGGATGTTGGCGAGGAACTTGTTGCCGAGGCCCTCGCCCTTGCTTGCTCCTTCGACCAAGCCACCGATATCGACGACCTGAACCGAGGCGTGGACGACGTTCTTCGACTTCGACATCGCGGCCAACTGGTCGAGGCGCGGGTCGGGAACCTTGGCGACACCGATGTTCGGGTCTTTCGTGGCGAACGCGTAGGGGGCGGCGAGGGCACCCCCACCCGTGAGGGCGTTGTAGAGAGAGGACTTGCCCGCGTTGGGGAGGCCGACAAGGCCGAAGCGTTCCATGGCCTTCCGAGGGTACTTGTGGTCGGGCCGAAACCCTTGAAAACAGTGGGTTTCAGGAGTGGATCGAGCCGACCCAATTGTTACTATGGCGGTAGTGGTAATTCACCCCCGAACCGCCACGCAATCCACCAGAGCACGGAGCCGCCGATGAGCACGTTTGATCTCGACCTCAGCAAATACCAACTCGGTTGGAGCGACAGCGTCGAATACGCATTCGCGCCGGAAAAGGGTCTGAACGACGGTGTTGTCGAGCAGATCTCGTGGTGGAAGGGCGAGCCCGACTGGATGCGCAAGTTGCGCCTGCGTTCGTTGCAGACCTTCGAGCGCAAGCCCATGGCGAAATGGTTCGCCGACAACATGCCCGACATCGACTTCCAGGACATCTACTACTACCTGCGTCCGGCCACCGAGCAGGTCGACGAATGGGACGACCTGCCCGAGCAGATGAAGGCCACCTACGAAAAGCTCGGCATCCCCGAGGCCGAGCGCAAGTACCTCGCCGGCGTCACCGCGCAGTACGAGTCGGAAGTCGTGTTCCACCGCAACCGCGAAGACCTGGAAGCACAGGGGATTCTCTTCTGCGACATGGACACCGCGTTGCGCGAGTACCCCGACCTCGTCAAGCAGTACTTCGGCACCGTCATCCCACCCGGAGACAACAAGTTCGCCGCCCTCAACACGTCCGTGTGGTCGGGTGGTTCGTTCATCTATGTGCCGCCGGGCGTCGAGTGTGAAATGCCGCTGCAGGCCTACTTCCGCATCAACTCGGAAAACGCCGGTCAGTTCGAGCGCACGCTCATCATCGCCGACGAAGGTTCGAAGGTGCACTACATCGAGGGTTGCTCCGCGCCCGTGTACACCAGCGACTCGCTGCACTCGGCCCTCGTGGAAATCATCGTGAAGCCCAGCGCTCGTGTCACCTACACGACGATCCAGAACTGGTCGCCGAACGTGTACAACCTCGTCACCAAGCGCGCCCGCGTCGAAGCCGAGGGCCACATGGAGTGGATCGACGGCAACATCGGTTCGAAGCTGACGATGAAGTACCCCGCCGTTTACCTGGTCGGCCCGAAGGCCACCGGCGAGGTGCTGTCGGTCGCCTACGCGGGCGCCGGCCAGCACCAGGATGCCGGAGCGAAGATGGTGCACGCCGCGCCGGAAACGTCGTCGAAGATCGTCTCGAAGTCGATCTCGAAGGACGGGGGCATCACGACTTACCGCGGTCTCGTGCGCGTCGACGAAGGTGCGTACGGCTGCAAGAGCCACGTGCAGTGCGACGCGCTCATCCTCGACGAAACCAGCGAGTCACGCACGCTTCCGTACATGGAGGTGGGCGAGCGCGACGCGCAGATTGGCCACGAAGCCACCGTGTCGAAGATCGCCGACGAGCAGTTGTTCTACCTGCAGAGCCGTGGTCTCTCGCAGGAACAGGCCATGTCGATGGTCGTCAACGGGTTCATCGAGCCCGTCACCCGCACGCTGCCGATGGAGTACGCGGTCGAGTGGAGCCGTCTCATCGAACTGCAGATGGAAGGTTCGGTCGGCTGATGCCGATGAAGACCGAGTGCAAGCACTACGAAACGCGCACCTACGCAAACGGTGACGCGATGCGCAAGTGCACACTCGATCTTGCCCCCGACGCTCCGTGGCGCTGCCCCGACAACTGTGGTCGTTACGAGCGTCGCCTGGCCGACGCGGCCTGGGTGCGCGGAGGTGCGTTCGCGCCGCGCACACCCGAAGAGCCGCCCGGTCTCGACGATGGGTCGGCCGCCGCCGTGCTCGATGCGGCCGAAGACATCGTCAATGCGGCTGGTTTCGACCTGATGGAGGAACTGGCCAACGACAAGAAGCGTCGCTGGTGGAAGTTCCGCCGCAAGAAGTAACGCACAACACCCCCCAAGGACCCTCCGACATGACCAGCCCCACACGACTCAGCGACGTCGCACTGCCGACGGCCGACGAAGAGATCTGGCGATACAGCCGCATCGGTGAACTCGACCTTGCGAAGTACCACGCGGGACGCGTCGACACCGTGGTCGAGGCATCCGGCGAGGCGGCGAACTTCGTTTCGCCGGGGTCGTTCGCCGACTGCGGCAAGGCCATGCCGATCGCAGTCGACGCTTTCGCCGAGATCAGCGCCATTCAGTCGACGGGTGACTCCGCCGACGTGACAGTCGTGCGCGTGCCGCGTGGCAAGGCCATCGTCGAGCCGATCGTGATCACCCGCACCGTCAGCGCGTCGGGTGTCGTGGCAACCCCGCGTCTCGTCATCGATGCCGGCGAGAACAGCGAAGTCACCGTCATCGAACGCTTCGTCGGCGCCAACGACGTCGACTCGCTCGTCGTACCGATCGTCGAGATGTCGGCGGCCCAGGCGGCGCGTGTCACGTATCTCGCAACCAACGAACTGGGCAACCGCACGTGGCAAATCGCCCATCAGCAGTCGCTCGGCGAACGTGACTCGACGACTCGCATCTACACCGTCGCCCTTGGTGGGGACTATGCGCGCGTGCGCACCGAGGCGCGCCTCGTCGGCACCGGAGCCTCAACCCAGCAGGTGGCCCTCTACTTCGCCGACAACAACCAGATGCACGACTTCCGCACGCTGCAGACACACGTCGCGCCGCGCACCCACAGCGACATGCTGTTCAAGGGTGCGGTTGCGGGTACGTCGAAGAGCGTCTACACCGGCCTGATCCGCATCGAGAAAGATGCTCACGGGTCGCAGGCGTACCAAACGAACCGCAACCTCACGTTGTCCGAGGGCGCGTGGGCGGAAAGCGTGCCGAACCTCGAGATCGAAACGAACGACGTGAAGTGCAGCCATGCCAGCACCGTCGGCCCGATCGACGACGACCAGCGTTTCTATCTCGAGTCGCGTGGCATTCGCCCCGAAATCGCCGAGCGTCTCGTCGTCCTCGGCTTCTTCAACGAGGTCATCGAACGGCTGCCGAACCTTCCCGTCGTCGCAGGCTTGCGCGACAAGGTTGCGGCGAAGTTGGGCGGTGCACTGTGAGCACGAAGATCGGCAAGGCAACCGATTTCGCCCCCGGCAGCGCGACCAAGGTCGCCGTCAACGGAACCAGCGTCGCAGTCGTGCGCATCGGCGACGACTTCTACGCGATCAACGACACGTGCAGCCACGGGAACGTGTCGCTGTCCGAAGGCCAGGTGTGGGAAGAGACGAAGGAACTCGAATGCGTGAAGCACGGCAGCGCCTTCAGCCTGGAAACCGGTTGCCCGAACACACTTCCCGCCACCCAGCCGGTCGCCGTCTATCGCGTCACCGTGAAGGGTGACGAGGTCTTCATCGAGGAGTCCGCACAATGAGCACACTGAAGATCAGCAACCTGCAGGCCGGTATCCCCGGCAAGCAGATCCTGAACGGGATCGAACTCACAGTGAAGTCCGGTGAGGTGCACGCAATCATGGGCCCCAACGGTGCCGGCAAGTCGACGATGTCGGGCGTCATCATGGGCAAGCCCGGCTATGACGTCATCTCGGGTTCCGTCAGCATCGACGGCGAAGAGTTGTTGGGTCGACCCGCATGGGAACGCGCCCTCGCCGGTTTGCACCTGGTGATGCAGTACCCAACCGAGGTGCCGGGGGTGCACATCGACGACGTGATGCGTGAAGCATTCGCCACGCGCGGACGTGATGCGAAAGAGCTCGATGCGCTGATCGCCTCGGAAGCCGCCCGCATCAACTTCAGCACGGACCTCGTCGCGCGCTCGTTGAACGTCGACCTTTCGGGCGGCGAGAAGAAGCGCAACGAGACCCTTCAGCTCTCGCTCCTGAAGCCGAAGTTCGCGATTCTCGACGAACTCGACTCGGGTCTCGACATCGACGCGCTGCGCGACTGCGCCCGTCGCGTCGAAGCTGCGACGACCGAGGACAACCTCGGGGTTCTCGTGATCACTCACTACGCGCGTTTGCTCGAAGAACTGAAGCCGGACTTCGTGCACATTCTCGCCGCTGGCAAGATCGTGAAGTCGGGCGGACCCGAGTTGGCCGACGAGCTGGAGAAGTCGGGATACGTCGCTTTTCAGTGATTACTCGGTCAAGCCTGATTTGAGGTATTGATCGAAGCAGTCGACGATCAACAAGTCCCGCGGGTAGGTGAGGCGCTTGCGCACCGTGTCGGGTGACAACCACTCGACTGCGTCGACTTCGTTGTTGGGTGAGTGCGCGCCGCTCGCGACGGTCATCGTCCAGTAGCGCACCCGCTTGGGGCGGCCCTTTCTGTCGATGTACGACACGCGGGCGATTTCGTGGCCGAGTCGGCAGTGCAGTCCGGTTTCTTCGAAAACCTCGCGAACGGCACACTCTTCTTCGCTCGAGTCGGTGTCGTCGCGCTTTCCCTTGGGGAATGTCCAATCGTCGTAGCCCTCGCCGGGTCGGTGAACCAACAGCAACTCGGCCTTCCCGTTGTCGGCCCAGCGCCACACGACGCCGCCGGCTGCGCGAATGATCTTGTCGGCCATCGACCTACATGGTGGCAGACACCGTCGTGTCGCGGCGAACTCGAAGGCCCGACCACACGACCGTCACTGCGAGACCGAGCATCGCGCCGAAACGGGTCTTCGTCTCGAGTGCCCAACCGAATGCGTCACGGAATTCACCTGCGATCAACTGGCCCGGATAGAACGCGATTGCGTTGACGAGCGCTGCCGTGAGGCCGGCTGCGATGAGCCGACGTTCGATGCCGTCGCGGTCGACCGCCGCGAGTTCGTAGGCGATGTGGTGGTCGGTGCCATCGGCGCGACACGCCACGGCAAGTCGCGCCCGTGTGCGCATGATGCCCCTTACTTCCGTTGACCAGCCGATGAGGATGGCCGTGACCGTGACGGCGGTGTGGAAGGCAAGGGAGGCAAGCGCGTTCATGCCTCCATCCTGCGACGGGGGTGTCACACCCGCCTTAGTGGGTGCCGCGGACGATCTTCTTGCGAAGTTCCTCGACGAACACCACGCTGCTGCCCACGGCGGCGCAGATGAGCCACTGGCCAACCGAGATCGAGGTGACGTTGAAGAGGTCTTGCAGCGGACCGACGACGGTGAGGAGCACCTGGAAGAAGCCCGACATGCCGAGCGCGGCCCACAGTCTCCAGTTGGAGACCGTGCGGCGGTTGAAGACGCTGTGCGTTTCGTTGCGTGCGTTCAGGATGTTGAAGAACTGGAAGAACACGAACGTACAGAACGCCATGGTTCCGGCGGCGGACGCGCTGTCGTAGCTGGGTTCGCCCGGGGCGAGTTGCAACACGAGAAGCGTGCCGACGGCCATCACGATGGCAGAGGTGATGACCGCAGACCAGCGACGACGGGTGAGGATCGGTTCGTCCATCGGTCGTGGCGGCTGTTGCATGACGTTCGCCGTGGGCTTGTCGAATGCGAGAGCCATTGCGGGCGGGCCGTCCATGATGATGTTGACCCACAGAATCGCGATCGCCGCGAACGGCTTGCCGTCGGCGATGCCGAAGATCGAGGCGATGAGGAACAACGCCGAGAAGCCGATTGCCGTCGACAACTGGAAACGAACGAACGAAACGATGTTGTGGTAGATCGCACGGCCTTGGCGCACCGCACCGACGATGGTCGCGAAGTTGTCGTCGGTGAGCACCATCGTTGCTGCTTCCTTCGACACCTCGGTGCCGGTGATGCCCATGGCGACGCCCATGTCGGATTTCTTCAGGGCCGGTGCGTCGTTCACGCCGTCACCGGTCATTGCGACGACGCGCTTTTTCGACTGCAACAGGCCGACGAGACGCATCTTGTGCTCGGGTGCGACGCGGGCGAAGACTCCGATCTCGTCGATCTGGTCGCGTAGTTCGTCGTCGGACATCTTCTCGATGTCGGCACCGGTGACCGCGCGGCCTCCGATGCCGAGTTGCTTGCCGATGCTGGCGGCAGTCACTGCGTGGTCGCCCGTGATCATCTTCACCGCGATGCCCGCGCTGTGCGCTTCTTCGATGGCGAGCTTCGCCTCGGGGCGGGGCGGGTCGACGATGCCGACGAGGGTGAGGAGCGTGAGGTCGGTGAGCAGGTCTTCGACTTTTCCGCCGCCGTCGACGAACTCTTGCCACTCGGCGTTGGGGAGTTGACGCACGGCGAGCGCCAGCACGCGCAGACCATCCGCGGCCATGGTGTCGTAGTGAGCGTCGAGGCCGGCGCGACTGGTGCCCATCGGCGCGGTGTCGTGGGACACGAGCACCTGGCTGCAGCGCGACATCACGACGTCGGGTGCGCCCTTCACGTAGATGCGCACGAGGTCGGAGCCCGACGGAATGGGGAACCGGTGGACGGTGGCCATGTACTTCGTGGCCGAGTCGAAGGGAACCTCGGCGATGCGCGGGTATTCACCGCGCACCTGGGAAAGGTTGACGCCCAACTTTTCGGCGAGGACGACGAGTGCGCCTTCGGTCGGGTCGCCAACGAGATCATCGGTGCCATTGGCGTGGTGCACGACGGCGTCGGCACAGAGGGCCAGACCCCGGGCGCTGGTGGCGAGAGTGTCGGATGTCGACGCGCTGAGTCCTTCGACGGTTCCGTTCGACGAGTAACCGCTGCCCGTGACGTCGTAGAGACGACCCTCGAAGAGGAACTTGGTCGCGGTCATCTGGTTGAGGGTGAGGGTGCCCGTCTTGTCGCTGCAGATGACGCTGGTGCAGCCGAGAGTCTCGACTGCCGCGAGACGTTTGATGATGGCGTTTCGCGCCGCCAACTGACTCACGCCGATGGCAAGGGTGACGACCGTGACCGCCGGCAGGCCCTCGGGAATCGATGCGACCGCAAGTGCGACGGCCGTGAGCAACACGTCGCCGAAATCCTGACCACGCGCGAGGTTGGTGATCATGACGAGAGCGACGACGATGCCAGCGAGATAGACGAGCTGGTGTGCGAGGCCGTCGAGCTGGCGCTGCAGCGGGGTCTTCTCCGTCGGCGTCGAGGCAAGAAGCCCGGCGATACGGCCGATCTCGGTGCCCATGCCCGTCTTGGTGACGACGATTTCGCCACGACCACGGGTGACCGTCGTGTTCATGAAGGCGTGCGAATGACGGTCGCCAATCGGTGCGTTCGGGTCGACGGGGTCGGTGTTCTTTTCGACCGGGTGGCTTTCGCCGGTGAGGGCGGCTTCGTCGACTTCGAGGTTGTTGGCGAAGAAGATCTCGCCGTCGGCGGGCAGGCGGTCGCCCGCTTCGACGAGAACGATGTCGCCGGGAACCACGGTTTCGGTCGGCACCATCATCACCGTGCCGTCACGACGCACGCGGACCTGTGCGGTGAGCATCTTCCTCAATGCGTCGAGTGACTTCTCGGCGCGGTTTTCTTGGATGAATCCGATGACGGCATTGAAGACCACGACGACGAGAACGACGAGTGGTGTCTTCAGTTCACCCGACACCACCAGCGACACGAGGGCAGCACCGATGAGAATCAGGATGAGCATGTCCTTGAACTGGGCGAGGAACTTTTTCCAGCCGGGAATGGTTTCGGCAGCCGCAAGTTGGTTGGGGCCGAACTCTTCGAGTCGACGCGCGGCCTCGGCCGAGGTGAGGCCGGTGTCGAGGGGGGTTTGGGTTGTTGTCACGGAGTTCTTTCAGAAGGTCATCGCGCGAAGACGGGCAATGCGGTCATCGGTGCTGGGGTGGGTGGAAAACAGGCGGGCGATGTTGGGGCCGCCCGAGCGCTTGTTCTGGAACTCGGCAAGCGGGTTGTGGATGTAGGCCTGCGCCTGGGCAGGGGCGACCTGCATCGGAATCTGGCGCGCGTACACCTCGATGCGCTCGAGTGCATTCGCGAGGGGAACGCCGGTGCCGAGAAGTTCGGCGGCAGAGCGGTCGGCTTCGTATTCGCGCGAACGCGACACCGCCATCTGCATGAGTGATGCGGCGATGGGGGCGAGCATCGACACGAGGATCAACGCAAACGGGTTCGGGCGATCGTCGTCGTTGTTTCCACCGCCACCGAACATCGCGGCCCACATGGCCATGTTGGCAATGAAAGAAATGGCCGTTGCGATGGCCGCGGCAACCGAGCCAATGAGAATGTCGCGGTTGCGGACGTGCATCAGCTCGTGTGCCATCACGCCGCGCAGTTCGTCTTCGGGCATGGTGCGCAACAGGCCCTCGGTGGCGCACACGACCGCGTTGCGCGGGCCGCGACCGGTGGCAAAGGCGTTGGGCTGGTCGTTCGGAGAAATCGCAACCCTCGGCATCGGCATGTTGGCGCGCGTCGCCAGGTCTTCGATCATTCCGTAGAACATCGGCGCATCGGCCTTGGTGATGACGCGGGCATTCGCCGCCTTCAACGCAAGCTTGTCGCTGAACCAGTACGACCCGCCGACCATCACGAACGCGATGACCAGACCGAACGTGAGTGACGTACTGCTGCCACCGCCGAGGACACCGGCGATCGTGACGATCAGGCCGCCGAGGGCGGCGAGGAGAATGGCAGTTTTTGCGGTGTTCTTGAACATTCTGGGTTTTCCCTTCGACTGGTCCCCGAGGGGACGACTTCATTCGTCGAAGGTCTCTCCCGCCCGGATCGGGCCTGCGGCGCCGGGATCCGCTTGCGCGGCTCCGTGGTGACGACACCGAAGTCGAGGGATACTCCCCTTCAGGACGCGAATTGTACGACAGGGGTCACTCTCTTGCCAACAACTACCCGAAAAAGAAAGGATGATCGGATGAAAATCACCGCCGCAGTTCTGACCTCCCACGACGCACCGTTCGAGGTGCGCGAACTCGAGATGGGGGACCCGCGACCGGGTGAAGTTCTCGTGCGCATCGTCGGCGCCGGCATGTGCCACACCGATCTTCTCGCGAGGATTCCCGGCACGCCGTTTCCGATGCCCGTCGTGCTCGGGCACGAAGGTTCCGGAATCGTCGAGCGCGTCGGTGAGGGAGTGACGAAAGTCGCGCCCGGCGACAAGGTCGTTTTGTCCTATGCCAGCTGTGGTCGATGCAACAACTGTGAAACCGGTCTTCCGCAGTACTGCGAATTGTTCGGCGCGCTCAACTTCATGGGGTCGCGACTCGACGGTTCGGCACCGCTGAGTGCGGCCGACGGCGGAAAGATGGGTTGTTGCTGGTTCGGCCAGTCGAGCTTCGCGTCGCACGCGATGGCGAGCGAGCGCAACGTCGTCAAGGTGACCGCCGACGACGTGAAGTTGGAGATTCTCGGACCACTCGGCTGCGGCTTTCAAACGGGCGCGGGTGCTGTTCTCAATTCTCTCGCCGCGCGGCCCGGCAGTTCGATCGTGGTCTACGGCGCAGGCGCCGTGGGTCTTGCCGGTGTCATGGCCGCAAAGATCGCCGGTTGCGCGACGATCATCGCCGTCGACCTGCACGACAATCGCCTCTCATTGGCAAAAGAAGTTGGCGCGACGCACACGATCAACGCAAAGACCACGACCGACGTGACGGCGGCAGTGCGCGAGATCACGGGTGGCGGTACTCAATACGGTCTCGACACCACCGGTGTCCCGGCCGTCATTCGTGGAGCAGTCGACACGCTGCGAGCGACGGGAACCCTTGCGGTCGTCGGCGTGGTGATGGGCGACATCGCCTTCTCGTCATCGGGCTTCCTCGACGGCAAGAGCGTGAAGGGCGTGATCGAAGGTGATGCCTACCCGGCCGACTTCATTCCGAAGCTCGTCGAGTGGCACCGCCGCGGCATGTTCCCGATCGACAAGCTGGTGAAGACCTACCGCCTCGACCAGATCAACGAAGCGCAACACGACAGCGAGTCGGGCGCCACCATCAAGCCGATCTTCCTTTTGTAGCGACGAGAGGTCTGCGCTACTTCGTTGGCTTTGCCTTCGTCTTGGCCTGTGGGGTGGCTCTGGCACGTGCTTTGGTTGTGGGTTTGTCCCATCCCAAGGCTGACTGCACGGCTTCGCCGGACGTGTTCATGTATCCGAGGTAGGCGAGAACGTCTTGCTTTTGTTGTTCCGACATGTCGTTCACTTCGGCAAATGTTCCCACGGCCTGTAAAACCAGGGTGCCGATCAGAACGAGGTTCATCCGCGTGCGGTCTGCCACCTTGGGGTCGTGTGACTGCGCAGCAACCGACTCGAGCGCCATCTTCTGGCTTGCCCGAAAGCGTTCCGGGCTGACGCCACAACCCAGCAAATAGGCGATCGTGCGGATGCGTGCGCGAGCCATCTGCATCACGTCGACGTCGCCGTCCAGGACCACCTGGAGTCGAGATGTCTCATCGCTCCCGGTTTTCAGGAACACGCCGAGATATGCGGCCTCGATGGATTGGCACAGCAGCTCTTCGCGCGAACCGAAATAGCGGGCCACGTAATCGATGTGGACCCCGGCCTTGTCGCAGATTCGCTGGACGGTCACCTCGGCAGGCGGGAACTGAATCAA
>JBBANY010000006.1:12992-53629 GCA_040401695.1 Ilumatobacteraceae bacterium | reverse complement strand
AAGGCAAAGGTGGGGCAGTGGAACGGCACGACCGACCTGCCGTGGGAGACGTCGGTCGACGTCGAAGCCACGATCGCGGCTGACCAGGCAGCAATCGGCGCCGGCATCGATCCCGCGCAATATGCGGGCACACCCCTCGCCAAGTGGGGCGACAAAGAGTGGATCGAGTTCGGGATCGAAGGTCGACGCTGGAGCCTTTCGCAGTTCCTCCACGGCGAGCAGGGTGCTCTGCTGTGCACCGCGAAGATCACGGAGACCGTCCCGTGGTACGACGCCAAGCTCTACGCCAGCACCCAGGTCGTCGACGAGGCGCGTCACGTCGAGGTGTTCGCGCGCTATCTCGAGGAGAAGCTGGGCGGCGGATACCAGGTCAATGCGCACTTGCGCATGCTTCTCGACGACATCATCCAGGACAGCCGCTGGGACATGACCTACCTCGGCATGCAGGTGATGGTCGAAGGGCTCGCTCTTGCTGCATTCGGGTTCATGCATCAACTGACAGGCGAGCCACTGCTCAAGCAGTTGCTGCGTTACGTGATGAGCGACGAAGCCCGCCACGTGGCCTTCGGCGTGCTGTCCCTGCAAGAGGCCTACGCCGAAATGACCGACGCGGAAATGAAGGAACGCCAGGAGTTTGCTTACGAGGCGAGCGTCCGCATGCGCGACCGCTTCCTCCAGCAAGAGGTGTGGGAGCGCATGGGCGTGAAGCCGAAGGAGATTGTTCCGCTGGTCCTGCAGGACCCCACCCGCACGATGTTCCAGCAGATGCTGTTCGCCAAGATCGTCCCGAACTGCAAGAAGCTGGGCCTGCTCGACCGCAACGATGGTTGGCTGCGCCACCGCTACGAAGAGATGGGCGTCATCCAGTTCGAGGACTGGGAGAACACCGGAGAGGAGTACTTGCAGTTCGAACTGGGCAAGGACGCGCCGCCGCCGGTGCCGCACTGACGTTTTCGGTTCCCGTCCGCAGAGGGTGACTCACTACGCTAAGTCGCCTATGGCGCATCAATCCGAACCCGCCTTCAGGGCTTTCCATGCCCTGCGTATCAAGGGCTTTGCGAAGGTCGAGATGGTGGCTGACATTGCCGATGTCACCGCCGCCGAGGCCGAGGCGCACCTGCAGGCTCTGCTCGAGCGCGAGCATGCGATGTTCCGTGAGGCACGTGCCCTGTGGCAGATCACGCCCGCCGGCAAGGAGGCGCATCGTGAGGCACTTGCCGGCGACTCTCCGGCGTCGGTGACGGCGGGACTGCACGGTTCGTACGAGACCTTTCTCGGTATCAACACCGCTTTCAAAGAGCTCTGCGGCGACTGGCAGTTGCGCGACGGCCAGCCGAACGATCATTCGGACGCGGCGTACGACAAGGCGATCATCGAGAGGCTGGTCGCGATGAAGGACGAGTCAGTCCCCGTGGTGTCGGCGATGGCCGACGTCCTCGGGCGTCTCGCGCCGTACGTCCCGCGTCTCGAGTCGACCGCCAAGCGCGTCGTGGCGGGCGAGCAGAGCATGTTCACGGGTGTGATGTGCGGCAGCTACCACGACGTGTGGATGGAACTTCACGAGGATCTCATCCTCACGCAGGGCATCGACCGCGCAGCCGAAGGATCGTTCTGATGTCCGCGAGATTCGGCCGCGTCATCACCGCCATGATCACGGCATTCGACTCGAACGGGGAACTCGACGTCGCCGAGACGGTCCGTATGGCGAAGTGGTTGCAAGAGCAGGGCAACGAGGGTCTCGTCGTCTCGGGAACCACCGGTGAGGCATCGACGCTCACCGACCCGGAGCGCCTGGCGCTCTTCGAGGCGGTCTCATCCGCGGTCACGATTCCTGTCATCGCGGGCACCGGCTCGAACGACACCGCGCACTCGGTGCACCTCACCAAAGAGGCATCGAAGTTGGGCATTGCAGGAATCCTGGCGGTCGGGCCGTACTACAACCGTCCGTCGCAGGCAGGTATCGCGGCCCACATCAATGCGATGGCCGGCGCGACGAGCCTGCCCATCGTCGTTTACGACATTCCCGTGCGCACCGGTCGCAAGATCTCGACGGCGAATCTCGTCACGATGGCGCGCGACACGAAGAACATCGTCGCGTTGAAGGACGCGGGCGGCAACCCCGGTGAAACCGCAAATGTCATCGCGCAGGCCCCGTCCGACTTCGAGGTGTACAGCGGCGACGACGGGCTGACCTTGCCGCTGCTCGCTGTCGGTGCGGTCGGTGTCATCGGCGTGGCCACGCACTGGTCGGCTCCCGAACACCGCCGGATGATGTCGGCATTCTTTTCGGGCAACGTCGCCGAGGCGCAGCGGGTCAACGCCGCTCTTCTCGAGAGCTACGCGTACGAGACCGGCGAAGAGGCGCCGAACCCTCTGCCGTCGAAAGAGATGATGAAGCTGCATGGCTTCAAGGTCGGCGATGCGCGTCTGCCGATGGGTGCCGCTCCTGAATGGGTTGCCGAACGCGCACGGGTCGTGAAGGCGAACATCGAGTCGTTCAGGTCGAGTTGAGCAAGCCAAGCGTTCGCATCTACTTCCTCGGCGGCCTCGGCGAAATCGGCCGCAACTGCATGGCCGTCGAACAAGACGGGCAGATCGTCCTCATCGACTGCGGACTCATGTTCCCCGACCCCGACATGCACGGCATCGACCTCGTTCTGCCCGACTTCACGTGGCTGCGCGAGAACGCCGAGCGGATCGTTGGTTGCATCGCAACGCATGGTCACGAGGACCACGTCGGTGGACTGCAGTTCCTGCTGCGTGAACTCTCGATGCCGATCTACGGCTCTGCGGTCACGCTGGGTCTTGCCCGTCACCGCATCGAAGAGGCGGGTCTACTCGGCCGCACGGATCTCGTCGCGGTCGCCGACGGCGAGACACGACGCATCGGGCCGTTCGACGTCGAGTTCATCGCGGTGACACATTCGGTGCCCCATGCCCACGCCGTTGCACTTCACACTGCGCAGGGAATCGTGCTGCATTCGGGCGACTTCAAGATCGACCTCACGCCGGTCGATGGTCGTCGCACCGACCTGTCCCGTCTCGGTGCGCTGGCACACGGACCGGGAATTCGCCTGTTGCTCGCCGACAGCACGAACGCCGAGGAAAAGGGTCACGCGCCGAGCGAGAGCGAGGTCGGTCACGTCCTGCGGGGACTCTTCGCCGAGCACGAAGGTCGGCGCATCATCACCGCCAGTTTCGCCAGCCACATCCACCGCGTTCAGCAGATTGCCGATGCCGCCGTGGCAAACGGTCGTGTCGTGGCGACGATGGGTCGATCGATGAACAACAACGTGCGCATGGCGCGCGATCTCGGGATTCTGCGCATCCCCGACAAATCGCTGATCAACATCGAGCAAATCGACGACCACGCACCCGAGAACGTGTGCATTATCTCCACCGGTTCGCAGGGTGAGCCGATGTCGGCGCTTGCATTGTTGGCGCGCGGTGACAACAAGTGGGTGAAGGTGGGGGAAAGCGACACGGTGATCCTCTCCAGCCATCCGATTCCGGGAAACGAGATGCACGTCAGTCGCGTCATCGACGGGTTGTTGCGTGCGGGAGCCGAGGTCGTCCACTCGGGAATCGTCGACGTGCACGCGACGGGACACGCCCAGGCCGACGACCTGAAGACGTACTTCAACGTGACCCAACCCGAATGGTTCATCCCGATCCACGGCGAGTTCCGCCACATGATGGCCAATGCCCGTCTGGCGGAAACGATGGGGGTTGCCCGCAACCGAATCACGATGTGCGAGGACGGCGACGTCGTCGAACTGAGCGACGAAGGTGTGCAGACGGTCGGCCGCATCCCGGCCGGTTATCTCTACGTCGACGGCGTCGTGGGCGACGTCGGCCAAGGCGTGCTGCGCGATCGTCGCGTGCTCGCTGAAGAGGGCGTGGTCGTCGTCGTGGTCACCGTCGACATCTCCTCGGGCCGGGTGATCACGGGTCCCGAGATCATCACGCGGGGTTGGGTCTACGCCCCCGAGGCCGAGGATCTTCTCGACGAGGCATGCGACACGGTTGCATCGGCCGTCGAGGGGGCGCTCGCCGAAGGTGAGCGCAATGTCGATGCACTCGAACAAGTTGTGCGTCGCGCGACGGGCAAGTTCGTCAACACGCGAACGAAGCGCCGCCCGATGATCGTGCCCGTCGTGATGGAGACATGAGTCGAATCTTGCGGGCCGCGGCCGCCGCGGCCATCGCCATTTCCACCGGTGTGATGTCGGCGTGCGGTGGCGATGCGGACGTCACGCTGCGTGTCGACGAAATCGATGATGCGGTCGACGCCGTGACCGCGCTGACCGGCCAACCACCGAAGTTTTTCGAGATCAATGCGACACCCGATCTCATCAACCTGTTCCTCGACGACGGACAGGGGAGCGCGGTCAACTTCGTCTGGGAGAACGGATCTCTGCGTGACGAGACCGAGGTGGCGAGTGCCGATGGGCGTTCGTTCGACGCGTCGGAGATGGTGTTCTCGTCCGAGGTGTACGCGCGCGTCGAAGACGAGTTGTCCGAGTCGTTGCTGCGCGCCTTCACGATCACCGCCGACGGCCCGAACGGCGAGATTCTCCATCGCGTGGTGGTGCAGTCCGAGCGCGGTGGACAGTTCGCGGTGCTCGTCGACCCCATCGGCAAGATCCTCGGTTCGGATCCTTTGACGGGGCCCTGACGGCGACGCGGAGGCATGCCTCCGCGGGGGTATTCCCGATTCGGCAGGTACCCCGTTGGTACCTTTGATTCATGTCAAAACAGGCCTCCCGACCACGTCCCGCCGGCAAGGCGCGTGACGCAAAGCCGCGCGAGCATGCGGCGGTCAAGGCGGCCGTCGGGGGTCGAGAAAACGAGTTCCGGGGCATCGCCATCGTTGTGGCGGGTGTCCTTGCGGCCCTCGGCGTGTATGTGAACGTCGCCGGTCCGGTTGGCGACGCGATCGACACCTCTCTCGGTTGGGTTCTCGGTCTCGGACGCTTCCTGCTGCCGCCCGCTTTGATCGCGGCGGGTGTCGTAGTGGTGCGCCGCAACGAGTCGGAACACCGTCTGCGTCTCGCGGTCGGCTCGGTGGTGATCGTGCTTGCGACGCTCGGTCTGTTGCACCTCGCCCGTGGCGAGGGTCGGATGACCGCGTCGGTCGACGCCCTGAAGCCCGCCGGAGGGTGGATCGGTGCCCTCATCGGTCAGCCGTTGCGCACACTTCTCAGCATCGTGGGTGCGGTCGTGGTGCTGCTCGCAGTGATCCTCGGTGGTGTCCTCATCGTCACGGGTATGTCGTTGCCGCTCTTGATCAAGCGTTTGCGCGCCTACTTCACGACGGTTGCTGTGCCCACCGCACGTGCGGCAAAAAAGGTCCTGAGCGAGATCAAGACGACCGACGACGTTCGTGGTGACGAGCCCGATGCGCCGGTCTTCTACGACCAGGTCGAACCCACCCTCGACCCGGGGTTCGTTGCGAGCGACGAAGTCGACACGTCGCACGTCCCGGCGTTCGACCCCGGTGCACCGAAGCCGACGCTCTACGACTTCGAAGTCGAAGGCGGAGGGTCGACCAAGCCGACCAAGCCGCGTCGCAAACCCGCAGCGACCACCGCCGACGGGGAAGAGTTCCCGCCCCGACCGAAGCGCAACGTTCCCGCCGGAGATGACGTTCCCGCAACGAACGGTGACGAGCTCGCACTCGGGCCCGCGGCGCGCAGGGGGTCGTGGTCGTTGCCCCCCGCCAACCTGTTGAGCGTCAGTCCGACGCAGGCCGTCGACCGTGCAGCAGTCGAAGAGCGCGGGCATCTCCTCGAATCGTCGCTCGCATCTCACGGTGTCGACACGCGCCTGGTCGGAATGACCGTGGGACCAACGGTCACGCGATACGAACTCGAACTCGGCTCGGGTGTGAAGGTCGCCCGTGTCACCAGCCTCGATCGCGACATCGCGTACGCGATGGCCGCGACCGACGTGCGCATCCTCGCGCCGATCCCCGGTCGGTCGGCGATCGGTGTCGAGGTCCCCAACACCTCGCGTCAACTCGTCTCGCTCGGTGACCTGATGACGTCGCCCGAAGCGAAGGCCGCAACGCACCCACTCGACGTCGCCGTCGGCAAGGACATCGCGGGTCGGGCCGTCTTCATGAACCTGGCAACCACGCCTCACCTTCTCATCGCCGGAGCGACCGGTGCGGGCAAGTCGAGCGGCCTCAACTGCATCATCACGTCGATCCTCATGCGCACGACGCCCGACCAGGTGCGGCTCATCCTCATCGACCCGAAGCAGGTCGAAATGGGCCAGTACGCGCGCCTGCCACACCTGCTCACGCAGCCGGTGACGAATCCGAAGAAAGCCGCGAACGCACTCGGTTGGGCGGTCAAGGAGATGGAGCGCCGCTACGACCTTCTGGTCGAGGTCGGCTTCCGCGACATCTCGGGCTACAACGCCGCCTACGACCGCGGCGATCTCGTTCCCGAGCCGGGAACCGAGCGCGAGTACGAGCGGTTGCCCTACATCGTCGTCGTTGTCGACGAGTTGAACGACCTCATGATGGTGGCGGCCCGTGACGTCGAAGATTCGATCACGCGCATCGCCCAGAAGGCGCGAGCCGTCGGCATCCACCTGATCATCGCCACGCAGCGTCCGAGCGTCAACGTCATCACCGGCGTCATCAAGGCCAACATTCCCGCACGCATGGCATTCGCTGTCTCCAGTCTCACCGACAGCCGCGTCATTCTCGACCGCCCCGGTGCCGAGAAGTTGGTCGGCAAGGGCGACATGTTGCTCTTGCCCGGCAACACGAACGTCGCGCAGCGCGTGCAGGGCTCGTGGGTCACCGAGGAAGAAGTGCGCACCGTCGTTGCCCACTGGCGTCGCCAGGCACCCGAGGTGGTCTACGTGAGCGGTATCGAGGGCGAAGGCGGCGCGTCGGGTTCGGGAAGTGGACTCGTCGGCGGTTCGACGGGTGACGACGACGATGACGACCTCTTGAAGCAGGCGATCGAGCTCGTGGTCACGTCCGGTCTCGGCAGTACCTCGATGCTGCAGCGCAAATTGAAGGTCGGCTTCGCGCGTGCGGGTCGATTGATGGACCTGCTCGAAGAACGAGGAATCGTCGGCCCGGGCGAAGGATCAAAGGCACGTCAGGTGCTGATGACGCCGGAAGAGTACGCCTTCCTGCAACAGAGCAACTGACGAAGGCCCTGAAGGGGCACTCGGTAGACTCGACCGCGTGTCAGTTCCGGCGCAGTCGCAGCGCTTCTACGTCGAGACCCTCGGGTGTCCGAAGAACGAGGTCGACTCCGAAAAGATCATCGGTCTCCTCCACGGCGACGGACTGCAGCGCACCGATGACCCCTCGCACGCCGACGTCGTGGTCGTCAACACCTGCGCATTCATCGAAGAAGCGAGGCGCGAGAGCATCGACACGATCCTCGCGCTCGCCGACCGCAAGAAAGACGGGGCACGGTTGGTCGTCACGGGTTGCATGGCCGAGCGCTACGGCGACGAACTCGCTGCCGAACTGCCCGAAGTCGACCAGGTCGCCGGGTTCGGTGTGCCTGTTGCGCTGGGCCGCAAGCCGGTCGGCCTGACGGTCACGCCCGCACCAGCCTTCGACCTTTTGAACCTGCCGCGACCGAAGGCGACGGCACCGTGGGCGTACGTCAAGATCGCCGAGGGATGCGATCGCACCTGCGGGTTTTGTGCCATTCCCTCGTTTCGGGGACCGCAACGCAGTCGCGACATCGACTCGATTCTCGGTGAGGTCGACCAACTGGGTGCCCGCGAAATCGTCCTCGTCGCCCAGGACCTCGCGAGCTACGGCAAGGACCGCCCGGGCGAGCTCGGTGCTGGCGCGATCGTGCCGCTGGTGCGGCGTGTCGCCGAGCGCACCGACCGCGTGCGCCTCTTGTACCTGTATCCGAGCGACCTGAGCGACGAACTGATCGAGGCGATTCTCGACACCGATGTCGCGTACTTCGACCTGTCGTTGCAGCACGTGTCGAAGGCCCACCTTCGCCGCATGCGTCGCTGGGGTGACGGCCAGCGATTCCTGTCACGCATCGACGACATCAGGTCGCGTGAAGCCGACGCGGTGTTTCGTTCAAACTTCATCGTTGGTTACCCGGGGGAGACGGAAGCCGACCACGACGAACTGCTCTCCTTCGTCGAGCAGGCACAACTCGATTGGTGCGGTTTCTTCGCCTACAGCCCCGAAGAGGGGACCCATGCGGTGGGGCTGCCGGATCGCGTCGCCGAAGACGTGATGCAGTTGCGGCTCGCCGAACTGCGTGAACTGCAGGACGACATCACGGCACGTCGACGCGACGACTGCATCGGCACGACGCAGCGCGTCCTGGTGGACGAACCCGGAGTGGCGCGGAGTCACCGCGAGGCGCCGGAGATCGACGGAGTGGTCAACGTGCCGGAGGACCTCACGGTCGGAGAGTTCCACCACGTCGAGATCGTCGATGCGATGGGACCGGATCTTGTCGGCGTTGCGGTGGCGGACTGACATGCCCGTCGACCCGAACGCAATCGCCACGTGGGCCAACATGGTCACGGTGGGTCGGATCCTCATCTCCCCGATCCTTTTCGCGATGATCCCCAGCGACTCGTACGGCTCGTGGGTCGCGTTCGTCATGTGGTTCTTCCTCTGCGGGAGCGACGGGTTCGACGGCTACCTCGCGCGGCGTCACGGCACGACGAAGTCGGGGGCATTTCTCGACCCGCTCGCCGACAAGGTGCTCGTGCTCGGTGCGATGTTCACACTCGTCAGCCGTGGCCTCTTTCCACTCTTGCCCGTCGTCATCATCGCCGCACGCGAGGTTGCGATCAGCGTCTATCGAGTGCTCGTCGGATCAAAGGGGATCTCCGTACCGGCCAGTCGCCTGGCAAAGGTGAAGACACTCAGTCAGCAACTTGCCGTGGGGTTCGCGCTTGCTCCGGCCACCGTCACCGATGCCGACTGGACGTGGAAAGTGTTGCTGTGGTTCTCGGTCGTGCTCGCGCTCGTGAGCGGTGGCCAGTACGCCGTGCGTGCGGTCAATCGCCGGAAGTACCAGCGGGCCACGGGGGACTGATCGTGCGTTGCGACGTGCTCGCCGTCGGGACCGAGCTTCTGCTCGGCCAGATCGTCGACACGAATTCGAGTTGGATCGGGGAGCAACTCGCAGCGCACGGCATTTCGAGTCACGTGCAGGTGAAAGTCGGCGACAACATCGGTCGTATCACCGATCAGTTGCGCAGACGTCTGGATGAGGCGGATGCGGTGATCATGTGCGGCGGTCTCGGGCCGACACATGACGACCTCACCCGCGAGGCGATCGCGCAGGTCATGGGGGTCGAATTGCTCCATGACGACGATGTGGCCGAGGCGATCGTCCAGATGTTTGCGTCACGCGGCCGCCGCATGGCGGCCAACAACCTGCGTCAGGCTCTGGTGCCGCGCGGCGCGACGGTGATAGCCCAGAAGCGAGGCACGGCGCCCGGTCTCATCTGTCCGGTCGGCGACAAGGTCGTCTACGCGGTTCCCGGTGTGCCCCACGAGATGCACGAAATGATGACGCGGGCGATTCTTCCCGATCTCGTGCGCCGCAGTGGTCGCACCTCGGTCATCCGTAGCCGGGTGCTGCGGACGTGGGGAGAGAGCGAAAGTGGTCTGAACGAACGTCTCGATGCCGTCATCGCCGAACTCGACGAACCGGGCGGGGACAAGCCGACGCTCGCGTTTCTCGCGAGTGGCTGGGAGGGGATCAAGGTTCGACTCACGGCCGGCTCTGCGACCGCCGCCGACGCGGATGCGATCCTCGACAGGTGGGAAGCGCGCGTGCGCAGACTCGTCGACGACGTCGTGTTCGGAGTCGACGACGACACCATGGAATCGGTGGTGCTCGCGCTTCTCGATGCGCGTGGCCAAACGCTCGCAGTCGCGGAATCGGTCACCGGCGGCCTCGTGACGGGACGATTGACCGCGGTTCCGGGCTCCAGCAGGGTCCTGCGCGGTGGCGTCGTCAGCTATGCATCCGAGGTGAAGTTCGACCTTCTCGGTGTGACGCCCGGTCCCGTCGTGAACGAGCGCGCCGCGCTCGAAATGGCACGCGGAGTTCGGGCGAAGCTCGGTGCGTCGGTCGGTCTGTCGCTCACAGGTGTGGCTGGCCCTGACGAACAGGATGGCGTCGCGGTGGGGATGCTGTTCGTCGGATTGGTGATGGCCGACGGAGCCGAGCATGTGACGACCTACCGCCTGCCGGCAACGCGCGATCAGATGCGGCAGATGAGCGTGATCTCGGCGCTCAATTTCCTGCGCTTGCAGCTCGCAACAGACTGATCAAAGTCGACGAGAACGGGTGGAAGTTCAGGTCGTGCAGGTCTGTTTCGTACGACTCGACGAGTGACAACCCGAGAGGAATCGACTGACCACCGCGTGCGACGAGTCGGATCATGTCGTCGTTCATGTTCGACCGCCCGTCGAGCATGTCGTGGTAACGAACGATGCCGGCTGCGTGGATCCGCCGCAGCGCGGCGCGCGGCTCTTTGCGGGTGCGCGCAGCCACGTATGTTTCGAGCCGGAACTGGCGCCATGGTCGCCGGGTGGGCGTGACGCCGAGTGTGTAGATCTTGCCGACCGATTCGCCCAGGTCACCGGCCGTCACGCCGTGAACGGTCAATTCGCTCGTGCCGACCACCGCGCCACTGAGGAGGGTGTCGAGCGTGTCGATGATGAGATCGTCCTTCGAGTCGTAGCGCGTGTAGACGGCGCCACCCGTCAACTTTGCGCGTCGGCCGATGCGCGACACGGTGGCTCGTTCGTAGCCGGCGCGTCCGATGACGTTGGCGGTCGCGGTGATGAGCGCGTCGCGCAGGGGTTCACCGGTGCCCGGTGACACTTCGACGTTGGGCAGTTCGTCGCCGATGATCGGCGCCTTGGCGACGGCGGTGCCGGGTGTCTCGCGAATCGCCGCCGACATGATCGCAAGAACGAGGTTCCAGTCGGTCAACTTCGGCTCGGCGAACCCGTAGACGGCGGCACCGAGCACGGTCGACAGCGCAACCACGTTGAGCGTTCGCGCGGCGGGATCTGTCTTCGTGTCGAGGCCCCACTTCTCGGACCACGTGGCGAAATCATCGCGAACTTCCTCGCCGAGCACGTCGTTGCGGCGACCGACAACGAGGGCCTCGAGGCCGACGGCAAGGTGCTTCGGGGGATTGGCAACGGTGGCGGCAATGGACTCGATCGTGGGCGCGCCTTCGATGCCGAGCATCGCCCCCATCGCTCCCGACATGAACTCGAAGAGGGGAGTGCGCAGTCGTTCCGACCAGACCGATGCGATGAAGTCGTCGACATCTTCGTAGCGGCCGTAGATCGCGCCGCTGGTGAGATTGCAGCGTCGAACGACGGCGCGCAGGGCGATGCGGTCGAGGCCGACTGCATGCGCCTCGGCGATACCCGCTTCGAGAATTCGTGAGTCGTTTTCCTGTGTCGCCTTTGACTTGGCGCGCGGCTGGAGGGGCACCCAAATGTTCTAGCAGCGTCTCGGTACGATGTGGGGAGGCCCCCGTAGCTCAGCCCGGATAGAGCAACGGCCTTCTAATCCGTAGCGCGCAGGTTCAAATCCTGCCGGGGGCGCAAGTGATGCAAACGTGTTCACAGGACACTTTCGCCTGAGTAAAAACGACTCCCTGCGTCTAGCCTGAGCGCGTGAACTTCAAGAAGGGTGACACCGTCATTTATCCCCAGCACGGTGCCTGCATCGTTCACGGAATAAAGAAGATGAAGGCATTCGGGGCCACCCAGGAGTACCTCATCTTGAAGACCGTCATCAACGAGATGACGCTGTCGGTACCAACCTCGAAGGCTGCCGATGTCGGGGTTCGCCCGCCGGTGTCGCCCGACGAACTCGAGGACTTGGTGTCGGTGTTGTCGAAGGCCGACCCGCGCGTCCCGTCGAACTGGTCGCGACGTTTCAAGAACCACCAGGAAAAGTTGAAGAGTGGCGACGTCTACCAAGTGGCCGAAGTGGTGCGCAACCTTGCGGCACGCAATCGGGACGCGTCGTTGTCTGCGGCCGAGCGCACGATGTACGACCGTGCCCGCATCAATCTGATCTCCGAAATCGCGCCCGCTCTCAAAGTGTCGACGGAAGAGGCCGAGGCGTTCCTCGATGAAGCCCTGGCAAAGGGCGTGTTGAAGCCGGCAAAGGCGAAAAAGGCAGCAGCTCCCGCCGCGGAAAAGAAGGCACCGGCTGCGCCGAAGGCGGATACCGATGACGACGTGCCTCCGGCGCCCGCCAAGAAAGCGGCGACCAAGGCCGCACAGCCGAAGGCAGCCGCCAAGCCAAAAGACGCGGCCGCGGCAAAGGCAAAGTCGGGTGGCAAAAAAGCCTGAGTCGTCTCTCGTACGATTCGACGCAGCGGGGGGATGATGGCGTCAGGCAAGGCACTCGACAGGGCGACACTCACGGCACTCGTCGAGGCGGGTGACATCGACACCGTCGTGATGGCGTTCCCCGACCTTTTCGGGCGGCTGGTGGGCAAGCGCACCACCGGTCGGTTCTTTCTCGAGCACGTTGCCGAGCACGGCACCGAGAACTGCGACTACCTGATCGCCTGCGACATCGAGAACAACCCCGTTCCGGGGTACCGGTTTGCCAGTTACGACCAGGGTTACGGCGACATGGTGGCGCGGGCCGACTGGAACGCGGCCTGGCGGGTGCCGTGGGTCGATCGAACCGCCCTCGTCATTTGCGACGTCTTCGACGTCGAGTCCGGGTCTCCCGTCAACGAGGCGCCACGGTCGATTCTTCGCGCACAGGTCGATGCGGCGGCGCGACTGGGTTACCGCTCGATGATCGGCAGCGAGATCGAGTTCTTCCTCTTCGACACGTCGTACCCCGAGGCCCACGCGTCGGGCTATCGCGACCTGTCGCCCTCGGGGAACTGGGTGCAGGACTACCACGTGGTGCAGACCACGCGAGACGAGCCGGTGATCGGTGCCATCCGCCGCGGGCTCGAGGCTGCGGGTGTGCCCGTCGAGTTCACGAAGGGTGAGGCCGGCCGCGGACAGCACGAGATCAATCTCGACTACACCGACGCACTCGCCATGGCCGATCGCAACGTTCTCTACAAGACCGCCGCGAAGGAGATCGCCGCGCAACACGGGAAGTCAGCGACGTTCATGGCCAAGTACGACTTCGCCGAGACGGGTTCGTCGTGCCACGTGCACAGCAGCCTGTGGTCGTCCGACGGATCGCGGGCCCTTTTCCACGACGAATCGACCCACGGTCCGAGCGATCTCTTTCGTCACTATCTCGCCGGCCTGCTCGCGACCGCGCGTGAATTCTCGCTGTTGTGGGCGCCGACGATCAACAGCTACAAACGCTTCCAGCCCGGGTCCTGGGCGCCGACCGGCGTTGCGTGGGGCGTCGACAATCGCACGCTCGGCTTCCGGCAGGTGGGACACGGTGCATCACTGCGCATCGAGAACCGCGTGCCGGGTGCCGATGCGAACAGTTACCTGGCCTTTGCGGGTGTGCTGGGCGGAGGGCTGTACGGAATCCGCCACGAACTGCCGCTCGGCGACGCATTCGTCGGCAACGGATACGAGGCGGAGTTGCCGCGCATTCCCTCGAGCATCGTCGAGGCGATCGAGCTGTGGCGCGGCAGTGCCGTCGCGCGGGAAGTCTTTGGTGACGACGTCCACCACCACATTCTCGTGATGGCCGAAGCCGAATGGCAGGCCTTCAACAAGACGGTCACTGACTGGGAACGCCGTCGCTACTTCGAACTCATCTAGGCACGACCGAAAGCGGGCACACATGGAACGGCTCAGCGGCAAGGTCGCACTCATCACCGGTGCGGCATCGGGTCTCGGCAGGGTCGCCGCCGAGTTGTTCGCGCGTGAAGGTGCGCGTGTCGTCATTGCCGACGTCGTCGACGGGGCGGACGCGGTGAAGTCGATCAGCGCCGCGGGCGGCGCCGCGTCGTACGTGTACTGCGACGTCACCAACGAGGACAGTGTCGCTGCTGCAGTACGACACGCGGTCGACACCCATGGCTCACTCGACGTCATGTACAACAACGCCGGCGTCATGTTGTCCGACGATGACGACCCGGTGTCGACCCCGCTCGCGACGTACGAACGCACGATGGACATCAATGTAAAGGGTGTTCTGCTCGGGTGCCGCGCCGCGATCCCCGTGATGGAGGCGCAGGGGCGCGGTTCGATCGTCAACGTTGCCTCTTTCGTGGCGCACATGGGTGCGGCAACGCCACAGGTCGCCTACACCGCGTCGAAGGGTGCGGTACTCGCGATGACGCGCGAGATCGCCGTCATTTATGCGCGGCGGGGCATCCGCGCGAATGCCTTGTGCCCGGGCCCGGTCATGACGCCGTTGCTGGCGAAGTTTCTCTCCGACGATGCGAAGCGTGAACGGCGGCTCGTACACATCCCGATGGGCCGCTTCGGGGCGCCCGAGGAGATTGCGCAAGGGGCGTTGTTTCTGGCCTCCGATGATTCGTCGTGGATGACAGGCCAGTCGTTGATCATCGACGGCGGGATCACCGCGGCCTACGTCACACCGGAGGGTTGATCATCGGCGCGTGATGTCGCGCACGGGGTCGCTGCCGTCCCATGTTTCGTGGGCCGCACGGACCATCGCGTAGAAGCCGAGTAGGCCGGGACTCGATTCATAGAGTTCCCAGTAGTGGCCGTGACGCGCGACGTCGTCGACGAAAACGAATGTCGTCGCACCGGCCTTCGCGCTTTGTGCCACCTCGAGCCCCATCCGTGATGCCGCATCGAGGGCTTGTTCGAGGCTGGGAACGATGCACGCCATGTGGTGAAGGCCCCCGTCGCCAACTGCGAATCGCTCGCGTACGGCCGTCATGTCGTCGTTGTGCTGGCAGAACAGTTCGACCATGATCGAACCCCACCAGCCGTAGGCCGACGTGTGGTCGAACGCCGAGGGTCGCCCGCGGTGCACCACGTCGGTGACGGGAATGTGGCGGTTCAAGAAGAAGGGCCCGGCACCGAAGTTTCGTGCCCAGGCGTGCGCGGCCTCGTGAGGGTCATCGACCACGTAGGCGATCTGAACCGCGGGGCCAAAGATCATCAGAGTTTCGTGACGATCAGCGTGAAGAGACCGATGAAGGCTCCGGTGAAAACGGTGCCGGCGGTCCAGAGTCCCGTCACGATGGCGTTCAGTCGGGCATCGACGCGTTTGAAGTTTTCCTCCGCCTTCGTCTCCAGGTTTGAAAACCTGTGGTCGAGGGAGTCTCGGAGATGTTCGATGTCCCGCACCCGGGCGACGTCGGCCCACCCGCTCGGCGGGAGGTGCTCCATCAAAGCGCCGGCCACGTCGTCACCCAGTGTGTTCCTGAGCCCGAGGTGCATCTCGAACCGCTGTGTTTCATTGATCGTCACTCTAGACCCCCTGTTTTTACCTTCTCTTGATTTCACGGTGTCGGGTCAATGTGTGCGTCGAAGGCGGTCTGACAGACTGCAGACATGACGCGTGTGGGATTCGTTGGGCTCGGAGTGATGGGTTACCCGATGGCAGGGCATTTGGTGAACGCCGGCCACGACGTGAGTGTGTTCAACAGGTCGGCCGACAAAGCCGCGAAGTGGGCGACTCAGCATGGTGGACGCGCGTTGCCCACGCCCCGTGAAGTTGCCGCCGCGAGCGATGTGGTGATGGTGTGCGTGGGTAACGATGACGACGTGCGCAGCGTCGTGAACGGCCGGGACGGCGTGCTTGCCGGGCTGGCGAAGGGCGGAATCCTGGTCGACCACACCACGACGTCCGCGACGTTGGCCCGCGAACTCGCGGTGTCCGCAGCCGCTGTGGGAGTCGGGTTCGTCGATGCTCCGGTGTCGGGCGGGCAGGCAGGCGCCGAGAATGGTGTGTTGACCGTGATGTGCGGAGCTGACGACGAAGCCGTGTACGACCGCGCGCGCGAAGTGATGATGTCGTACGCGCGGGCGTGCGAGCGGCTCGGCGGAGCCGGGAGTGGTCAGCTCGCCAAGATGGTGAACCAGATCTGTATCGCGGGCATCGTTCAAGGTTTGTCGGAAGGCGTCAATTTCGCGCAACGTGCGGGCCTCGACGTCGAGCAACTGATCGGCGTCATCTCGCAGGGCGCCGCGGGATCGTGGCAAATGGTCAACCGTTCATCCACGATGGCGCGCAACGAGTTCGACTTCGGGTTCGCCGTCGAGTGGATGCGCAAGGATCTCGGTTTTTGTCTCGACGAGGCGCGGCGCAACGGCGCGCGGCTTCCTCTCACCGAACTCGTCGATGGCTTCTACGCCGAGGTCGAGGCGATGGGAGGCCGACGTTGGGACACCAGCAGCCTGATCGCGCGACTGCGCTGAGATTCAACCGAGCGTCGGCTCGGGCAGGCGGCTGATCGGTGCACCGGGGAAGATGACCCAGTGCGCGCCGGGTGCGCGCTCTGCAACCGCCATTTGTGCGGCCTCGACGACGTGGTCGACGGTGAGGACGTCGAAACCTGTTTCGCGAATCTGGGCCTGCTGTTCCTTTGGCACGAGGGGAGTGTCGACGAAAAAGGGGCAGATTGCCGACAGGCACACCCCGCGTTCGTGCAGTGCGGGCGCAAGCGACTTCACGAAGCCGCTGACGGCATGTTTGGACAGTCCGTAGATCGGGTCGGGTGGAATCGGGTAGATGCTGGCCATCGACGCCGTGACGACGATGTCCCCCGACCCGCGAGCGACCATTCCCGGCGCGAGATGCGCGACACCGAACACGACGCCGTCGACGTTCACCCCGACCGTCCGCCTGTAGGCGGCGACATCGAACGAGGTGAAGGGCGACGTGTCGGGGTTGCCGAAGATGAGGTCGCCGGTGGCGACACCCGCGTTCAGGAAAACCACGTCGAAGGGTTCGTGCCCCGAGGCGAAGACGCGCCATTCGTCCTCGCTTCGGACATCGAGGCGGGTGTAGGTGCCGCCGAGCTCGGCTGCAAGGGCGGCGCCAGCGGTGTCGTTGACGTCGGTGATGGTGACGTTGTGGCCGAGGTTCGACCAATGTCGGGCGATGGCGGCGCCGATACCGCTGGCGCCGCCGGTGACGAGGATCCGCGAGGTGCTCACTTTGCTGCTTCCTTCGCCACATCCGCGGTCACCGTGGCGAACGCGTCGATGAGGCGATCGAGTTCCGCGTCGGTGATGACAAGTGGAGGACAGAACGAGTTCGTGTCGGTGTTGAGTGCCCGGGTGATGGCACCGGCCGCCAGCATGCGGTCACGCACCACGAACGGGTCGATCCCCTTCTTGTGGGCCGCGGCCCAGACCGCGACTCGTCCGCGGGCATGGTCGATCATTCCATCGGCCACCAAAGCGCCGAGGCCCGACTCGAGTCGGTGTCCAATGTGCACGGCGCGTTCGAGCAGCCCCTCGCGTTCGATGATGTCGAGATTCGCCATCGCGGCGGCGCAGGCGGTGGCGTGGCCCGAATAGGTGTAGCCGTGGCGCAGGAGGAAGCCGGGGTCGGCCTCGATCGGGTCGCACACCGCGCGCGACAGAATCACGCCTCCGAGCGGCTGGTATCCCGAGGTGACCGCCTTGGCAAAGGTGAGCAGATCCGGTGTCACGTCGAAGTGTTGGGCACCGAACCACGTTCCGAGCCGGCCGAAGCCGGTGATCACTTCGTCGAAAATGAGATACGCCCCGTGCTGGTCGCACAGACGACGCAATTGCTGCAGGTATCCGTCCGTTGGAGGGAACACGCCGCCCGCACCCTGCACCGGTTCGCTGATCACTGCAGCGAGGCGCTCGGAATTCTCCGACATCACTTTCGCGAGTCCCTCGATGTCGTCGGGCTCGACGTGCAGAACGTCGCCGACGAGTGGGCCGTAACCCGCACGGTTCGGCGGAATTCCTTGGGCACTCGTTCCGCCGTAGTTCGTGCCGTGGTAGCCGCGTCCGCGCGAGATGATGAGCGTGCGTTCCGATCGACCGGCCTGCACATGGGCGAGCCGCGCCAATTTCATCGCAGAGTCGACGGCCTCCGATCCGCTGTTGCAGAGAAACACGCGGGATTGATCGATGGGTGACAAGTCGGCGATCCGTTCGCACAGTTCGTCTGCAACGCGAGTGGTGAAAGGATCGAATGCCGAGTAGGCCTCGATGGTGCCGACCTGTCGCGCGATCGCATCGGCCATCTCGCGGCGCCCGTGGCCGATGGCGCAGTACCAGAGGCTTGCCATTCCGTCGATGTATTCGTTGCCGTCGACGTCATAGATGCGCGAACCCTCGCCCCGCGCAACCGTGATGAATCGCTCCCTCGTGGGCTTGGCAAACGGGTGCAGGAAGCGGGGAAGGGCTTGCGGCTGGGGCATGTTCCGATGGTAGGTCGCCTAGGCTGTTGGGCGATGAAGGGCCTCATTCTCTCGGGTGGCGCGGGCACGCGACTGCGGCCGATCACCCACACCAGCGCCAAGCAGCTGGTGCCCATCGCCAACAAGCCGATCCTTTTTTACGGCATCGAGGCGATGGCCGAGGCGGGTATCCGCGAGATCGGCATCATCATCGGCGACACGGGCGACGAAATCCGTGCCGCCGTGGGAGATGGGTCTCGTTTCGGGGTCAAGGTGACGTACATCCCGCAGGACGCGCCGCTCGGACTGGCGCACTGTGTGCTCATCGCCCAGGACTTTCTCGGTGACGACGACTTCGTCATGTACCTCGGCGACAACATGCTCCAGCAGGGTCTCACCGACTTCGTGACGCGTTTCGAGTCGGCGCGCTCGGCCGGTGGGTCCGGGGCGCCATCGGCGCAGATTCTCCTGTGCGAAGTCGACGACCCCCGCTCATTCGGTGTGGCCGAAGTCGATGCACACGGTGAGGTCGTGCGACTGGTCGAGAAGCCGAAGGATCCTCCGTCGAACCTCGCCCTCGTGGGTGTGTATCTCTTCGACAAGACCGTCAACACGGCGGTGCGCTCGATCAAGCCGTCGGCGCGCGGCGAATTGGAAATCACCGATGCCATTCAGTGGTTGGTCGACAACAAACACCGGGTGCGTCACGAAGTGCTGCGCGGTTGGTGGATCGACACCGGCAAGAAGGACCCACTGCTCGAATGCAACCGTCTCGTCCTCGAGGTTCTCGAGCCGCGCAATGAAGGCAGTGTCGACTCCGCCTCGCAGATCGAGGGTCGAGTCGTCATCGAGTCCGGTGCCAAGATCGAAAACTCGCGCATCCGGGGCCCCGTCGTCATCGGTTCGGGCAGCGTCGTGCGCAACAGCTACATCGGGCCGTACACCTCCGTCGGCAACAACTGCACGGTCGCCGGCTCCGAAATCGAACACTCGGTCCTCCTCGACGGCAGTTCGATCAGCGACATCAACCGCATGTCCGACTCGCTGGTCGGCCGCAACGTCACGGTCAAGCGCTCGGCGCAGCGCCCGTCGGCTCTGCGTCTCATGCTCGGTGACGACAGCACCGTGGAAGTCGAATAAACCCCCCGTACGAAAGAACGACAAGAGGAAGCAATGGCAGTCATCACCCCGTCCGACGTCATCAAGGGCGTGCAGATCGTCGAACCTGCGATGCATGGTGACGAGCGCGGCTTCTTCATCGAGACCTATCGTCGCGAGTGGTTTCCGCAGGGCCGCGAGATGATCCAGGCCAACCGCGGCGACCGGCAGGCGGGCTGTCTCGTTGGGCTGCACTACCACCTGCACCAGGCCGACTACTGGTACGTGCCGTTCGGCAAGTGCCGCGTCGTGCTGCACGACCTCCGTCAGGGTTCGCCGACCGACGGCGCCACTCAGGTGATCGACTTGGGTGCGCGTGACGACGGTTCGCACGACCACCGCGGTGTGTTCATTCCGCCGGGCGTCGCGCACGGTTTCGCCGCACTCACCAAGATGACCATCACGTATCTCGTCGACGGGTACTACAACCCGTCCGACGAATTGGGCGTCGCGTGGAACGACCCGCAGGTGGGTGCCGATTGGGGAGTGAAAGAGCCCCTCTTGTCGAACCGCGACCAGAACAACCCGCTGCGTCGCGACATCGAGGCCCAGTGGCAGCCGCACTTCAATCTTCGCCCCTGAACGAATCCAACGACACGGAGTACCCCTCATGAAGCAGTTCGTCACCGGTGCAGCCGGGTTCATCGGCTCCAACTACGTCCGCTACGTCCTCGAGAACACCGACGACGAAGTGACGGTCTTCGACTCGCTCACCTATGCGGGGAACCTCTCCACGCTGAAGGACGTCGACGACAACCCGCGTTTCAACTTCGTCAAGGGCAACATCTGTGACCCCGGTGCGGTGGCGCAGTCGATGAAGGGCCACGACGCGGTCGTCCACTTCGCCGCGGAAAGCCATGTCGACCGGTCGATCGACGGGTCCGAGGATTTCATTCTCACGAACTGCTTCGGAACCAACGTCGTCATCGATACCGCCCGCAAACTCGACATCGGCCGCGTGCTGCACATCGGCACCGACGAGGTCTACGGATCCGTCGAGGTGGGCTCGTCGCTCGAAACCGACCCACTCGAACCGCGTTCGCCGTATTCGGCTTCAAAGGCCGGCTCCGACCTCATCGCGCTCGCGTATCACCACACGCACGGAACGCCGGTACTCGTCACGCGTTGCACCAACAACTTCGGCCCGTACCAGTATCCAGAGAAGGCAATCCCGCTCTTCACGACGAATCTCATCGACGGAAAGAAGATTCCGTTGTACGGCGACGGCCTGAACGAGCGCGATTGGCTTTTCGTCGACGATCACTGTTCGGGTGTGCACTTGGTGCTGACGAAGGGGACCGTCGGTGAGATCTACAACATCGGTGCGGGCAACGAAACTCCGAACCGCGTTCTGGTCGACAAACTGCTCGGCATCTTCGGCGTGGGCGAGGAAATGGTGCAATACGTCGAAGACCGCAAGGGTCACGACCGCCGTTACTCGGTGAACATCGACAAGATCACAGCCCTCGGTTGGAAAAAGAAGCGCACGCTCGACGAGGCGCTGAGCGAAACCGTGCAGTGGTACCGCGACAACCGCTGGTGGTGGGAGCCGCTCAAGGGCAAGAAGTGAAGGTTCTCGTCACCGGTGCGGCCGGTCAGTTGGGAACCGAGCTGGTCGAGGTTTTCACACGTGCAGGCCACGTGGTGATCGGTTCGACGCACCAGACGCTCGACATCTGTGATGCCGCCGCCGTTGGTGCGCTGGTCGAGGCCGAGCGACCCGACTGGATTCTCCACGGCGCGGCATGGACGGCAGTCGACGCCTGCGAGTCCGACCCTGACCGCGCCGAAGCCGTCAACGGCGGGGGAACCCGGAACATCGTTGCAGCCGCCGAACGCGTGGGTGCACGCGTTCTGTACGTCAGCACCGACTACGTCTTCGACGGATCGAAGACCGGCCCGTACCTCGAATCGGATGCACCCAATCCGCAGTCGGTGTACGGCGCGTCGAAGCTGTCGGGCGAGCGCGCGATGCGGCCGGCCGACCTGATCGTGCGCATCTCGTGGGTGTGCGGCTTTCACGGCAACAACATGGTGAAGACCATCCTGCGCATCGCCGCGGCGCAACCGACGCTTGCATTCGTCGACGACCAGATTGGGCACCCGACCTTCGCCGACGATGCAGCCCGCGGAATGTTGAGCCTCGTCGAGGCCGATGCGTCGGGGATCTTTCACCTGACGAACCAGGGCGCGGTCAGCTGGTGCGGTTTCGCACGCGCGGTGCTCGAGGCAGCGGGCGACGATCCCTCGCGCGTCGCGGCCATCAGGACCGCCGACCTTCAACCACCGCGGCCGGCGAAGCGGCCCGCCAATTCGGTGCTCGAGAATGCGGCGATGCGTGCGGCGGGTCTGCCCCTGCTCGACGACTTCCGTGTTCCGTTGACACGGTTGGTTGGGCGACTGCTGGCAGACTGACCCGATGCGCGGCATCGGCACGATCACGAATTTCCTCACCATCATCGGTGGGGCGATCGTCGGTCTTGCGGTCGGTCGTTACATCGCCGACCAGATGCGCACGACGATCGAGCAGGCCGTCGGCATGGTGACGATCGTTCTCGGCATCTGGACCGCGGCGCAGACTGACAACATCGTCTTTCCACTCGTCAGCGTCGTCCTCGGCGGCATCATCGGCGAGGCCATCCGTATCGAACACGGCTTCACCGTTCTGGGTCACTGGGTGAAGGCAAAAGCCGAGTCGGCGCTTGCCGGTCGATCCCGGTCGACGGACTTCCATCCCCGGTTCGTCGAGGGCTTCGTCACTGCCACGCTGCTGTTTTCGATCGGGCCGATGTCGATTCTCGGTTCGATCGACGATGGCCTTGGGCGCGGCGCGCAGATTCTCATCGTGAAGTCCGCGCTCGACGGTTTGGTCTCGATTCTCTTCGCCGCCACGATGGGGTGGGGCGTTGCGCTCAGCGCGTTCATCGTTGCGGCTTACCAGGCTGTGATGACGCTGAGTGCGTCGGGCCTCGATGCGATTCTCGACGATCGAATGGTGCACGAGATGAGCGCAACCGGAGGCATCATGGTGCTCGGTATCGGTTTGCGCTTCATGGACGTGAAGCCGATCAGGGTCGGCAGTCTGTTACCGGGGCTTGCGATCGCCCCGGTACTTGTTGCGCTGTTTGCCCGCTGACCCGTACTTCTTTTCACCGCCGGGCCTGCCACTTTCGCCGGCAGACCTGCCGCCTTCAGCGTGTCCTCTGCCGCCGTCGCTCTGGCCCTTGTAGCCCGGGCCGCGGTTGTTGCCCGCGTAACCCGAACCACGGTTGCCCGAGCCGTTGCGACCCGAAGCGTTGCGGCCCGAACCGTTGCGGTGGCCGTTGAACTGACGCGGGCCCTCGGAGGAGCGACCACCCTTGGTGCGCTCGGGTGCGGGGTGCATGTTGATCGAGGCGGTTTCCACGAACACACGGTCGCCGGGGGCGAGTTCGTTCAGGAACGGATGGTTCGGTGCGACCTTCGTGGTGGTCGGAAAGATGCCCGCCTGCTTGGTGAGGGCTCGCACCGAACGGCGCTGCTTGTCGGTCATCAGCGTGACGACGGTGCCCGAGGCGCCGGCGCGCGCGGTACGGCCCGAGCGGTGCAGATAGGCCTTGTGCTCTTCGGGCGGGTCGGCGTGGATGACGAGGCTCACGTCGTCGACGTGAATGCCACGGGCGGCGATGTCGGTGGCCACCAGGGTGTCGGCACGTCCGGCGGCGAATGCCGCGAGGTTGCGTGCGCGGGCCGACTGCGACAGATTGCCGTGAAGTTCGACAGACGGCACGCCGGCCTTCATCAACTGCTCGGTCAGCCGTGCCGCTCCGTGCTTCGTGCGTGTGAAGACGAGGGTCTTGCCCGGTGCGGCGCACAGGTCTTTCAGGATGCCGACGCGATCGGCATTGTCGATGTGGAGAACGTGGTGCGTCATCGCATCGACGGGTGAATCCGCGGGGTCGACTTCGTGGGTGACCGGGTTGACGAGGAAGCGGTCGACGAGACGGTCGATGCCGCGGTCGAGCGTCGCCGAGAACAACAGTCGCTGTGTGCCGCGCGGTGTCGCCGCGAGGATTTGCTCGACGTGCTGGAGGAATCCGAGCTCGGCCATGTGGTCGGCTTCGTCGAGAACGGTGATTTCAACTTCGGAGAAGTCGACGTTGCGCGAGTCCATGTGGTCGACGAGACGACCCGGGCATGCGACGACGATGTCGACACCCTTGCGCAGCGCGTTCAACTGACCGCCGTATCCGACACCGCCGTAGATGGTCGTGGTGAACATCCGCAGGCTCCGCGCGAGGGGCATGATGACTTCGTTCACCTGGTTGGCGAGTTCACGCGTCGGCACGAGAATCAGCGCACGGGGCTTGTTGGCCTTGCGCGGCTTGTTCGATTCGGCGAGGCGAGTGAGCAACGGCAACGAAAAAGCGAGCGTCTTGCCCGAGCCGGTGCGGCCACGGCCGAGCACGTCTCGGCCGGCCAGTGCATCGGGAATCGCCGCCGCCTGAATGGGGAAGGGAACGAGGATTCCCTGTTCTGCGAGGTGGTTCTTCAGGGACTTGTGGAGGTCCAGGTCGTCGAAAGACGAGACAGGAGAGAAGGACGTAGTGATTGACATGGTGGGGGCTCCGGGCGGGGGAATCAGCCACGGACGCCGGTGTGCACCCATGGGGACTCGCAGACGACCTGCGAGAAGAAAGACGCTACCGCCGATTACGTCCAGAAATGGCGATGTTCCGAAGTTTCTAGTTCGATTCCTTTCATGGCTTCGTTTCTGGATCGCGCGATGGACTCGTTGGTGGTGCCCGGCTTCAGCCGTATCGGTTATGCGGTGCGGTCGAGGTCGTTCACACGGCTCTCCGAAATGTCGCTCGTGGGCAAGACCGTCGTTCTCACCGGACACACGTCGGGTCTCGGTCTTGCCGCGGCGAAACAGCTGCGCACCATGGGTGCCGACCTTGTCCTCGTTGGTCGTGATGCGACACGTAGCACCCGAGTGGGTGAGACCGTGCGCAACGTTCCGGGTAGTGGGTCGGTCGACGTGCTCGTCGCGGACATGGGCGACCTGCGAGCGGTTGCATCGCTTGCGACCACCATCACCTCGACGCGATCGCGTGTCGACGTCGTTGTGCACAATGCCGGCGCACTGTTGAAAACGCGCGAGCGAGCGGCGGCAGGTCAGGATCTCACGCTCGCCGTCCACGTGTACGGGCCATTCCTTCTCACGCACATGCTGCTTCCGCTGCTTGCCGCGTCGCACGGCCGTGTCATCACCGTGGCATCGGGGGGCATGTATGCGGTTCCACTGCCAGACTTTTCCCGTGGGCACTCGTTGGAACTGCCCGACGACAAGTACGACGGCACGCGGCAGTACGCGATCGCCAAGCGTGCCCAAGTGACGTTGAATGAAATCTGGGCGACCGAACCGTCGGCCCATGGAATTTCCTTCCACGCGATGCATCCGGGTTGGGCCGACACGCCGGGCGTCGCGTCGTCGATCCCGGTGTTCCGCGCTGTGACCCGACCGATCCTGCGCACGGCCGACCAAGGTGCCGACACGGTGTCGTTCCTCGCGGCAGTCGACGGTGCGCGCCCGGCCAGTGGTGGCTTCTGGTGCGACCGTGAGCCGAGGCCGATTCATCGTTTGGCTTCGACGCGACGGGCCGATACGCCCGAAGCACGGCGGGCGCTGTGGGATCAGGTGTGGGGCGCTGCGCTAGGGTCGAATTCGTGAAAGTGCGTTTGGTCGAAGGTCGCTGTCAGGGTCATCAGATGTGTGCGATTGCCGCACCCGAGGTGTTCGGAAGCGACGACATTGGCAATGCGACGATCCTGATCGAGGGTGACATCCCGGCCGATCTCGAGGCAAAGGCGCGTCGCGCCGAGGGCAACTGCCCCGAACGGGCGATCGAGATCATCGAATAGGGCGATACCGACTGCTGATGGGGGGATCATGAAGCAGGACATCGACTACGACATCTTCAACCACGATTTCGTCTGGAACCCGTTCCCGACGTTCGATCAAGTGCGCGAGTCGGAGTGCCCGATCGTGCACTCCGACAAGTGGGGCGGGTCGTGGATGCCGACCCGTTACGAGGACGTCGTCGCCATCGCGCCGGCACACGACGTCTTCACCTCGCGCGAGATCATCGTCGTTCCGCCGCCACCCGGTCAGCTCGAGGGCCCGTACGGCGGGGTGAAGGCGCCGCCGATCACATCCGATCCGCCCGATCACCACTGGCACCGTCGTGCAATCCTTCCGGTGTTCTCGCCGCAGTCGGTGGCCACCTACGAAGACAGCATGCGGGATTTCTGCAACGGTCTGATCGACGGGTTCATCGACAATGGTCGTGCGGATGCGGCAGCCGACTACGCGCAACGGATTCCCGTGAACGTGATCGCACACATGCTGGGCGTGCCCGTCGAGATGTCGGAAACGTTCACCGAGTGGGTGCGTGGCGCGCTCGAAGTCGGTTTGACGAACCCCGAACTGCGCCGCGAGAACCGCATGAAGATCATCGAGTTCTTCGTCGGTCAGATCAACGAGCGCAAGGCCAACCCGCGCGAAAACGACTTGATCACCGACTTGTTGCGTCTCGAAGTCGACGGCCGGCCCGCACCGATCGAGTACGTCATCGGTGTGTGCAACCTGATGCTGGTGGCCGGTATCGACACCACGTGGTCGGCCATCGGTTCCTCGTTGTGGCATCTTGCCGGACACCCCGAGCACCGCAAGCAGTTGCGTGAGAACCCCGACCTGTGGCCAACCGCAGTGGAAGAGTTCCTTCGTGCCTATGCGCCGGTGACGATGGCGCGCATTGTCGACCGTGACATCGAGTTCCAGGGCTGTCCGATGAAGGCGGGCGACCGCGTCCTCATGACGTTTCCCGCGGCGAACCGCGATCCTCGCCAGTTCGACCGCCCCGACGAGGTCATTCTCGACCGGCAGAACAACCGTCATGTCGCATTCGGCGCTGGTATTCACCGGTGCGCAGGGTCCAACCTCGCCCGCCTGGAATTGAAAGTTGCCCTGCAGACCTGGATGGAGCGCATACCTGAATTCACCCTGGTCGACCCGACGTCGGTGACGTGGGCGGGCGGTCAGGTGCGCGGTCCGCGCCAATGTCTCGTTTCTTTTTGATTGATTGTGTGAGTTAGGAGTCCAACAACATGGTGCACGTTCCCACCCGCGGTTCGCTTCCGGCCCGCGTCGGCCCGCAGATCGACAACATGCCGCACTACGGCCCGACGAAGATGAGTCGTCAGCCCTACACCGACCCGGTGCAGTACGAACTCGAACGTGAGCACGTGCTTGCCAAGCACTGGATTCTCGGTGGCCACGCGTCGAGCGTGAAGAATCCGGGCGACTGGATGAGCTTCGAGGGCCACGGCGAAACGGTCGTCATCACGCGCCAGCCCGATGGTTCGTTGGCGGCGTTCCAGAACGTGTGCCAACACCGCGGTCCGTCTTTCGTATCGGAGATGACGGGTTGCAAAGCGCGCCGGTTCACCTGTCCGTACCACGGCTGGGTCTACGACACGACCGGAAAGTTGGTCGGCGTTCCCGAGCGCGAGGATTTCTCCGAAGAACACCTGCGCGACGTTCGCGCGCCGAAGGTGGCCGTCGGGGAGTGGGGTGGCTGGGTTTGGATCAACCTCGCCGGAGACGATGCCGTTCCGCTTGAAGAGGGCCTGGGCGCCGAGATCATGGCCGACCTCGGCGCCTACAAGATGGAGGACATGATTCTCCACGAGGTCGTCGAGTTCGATGTCCCCGTGTCCTACAAAGCGGTGGTCGACGGCTTCAACGAGATCTACCACGTGACCGAGTTGCACCACGTCGCACCCGAGTTCACGAAGGCATGTCGCAAGGCGGCCTTTCACGTGGTCGGCGACAACTACATGTGCTTCGTTCCCAAGCCCGAGAACATGGACAAGTGGGACGAGAACTACGACCATCACAAGTGGGCGATTTGTCACTACGTCGTGTTCCCGAACACGGTCTTCAACTGCAACCCCGAACACATCCAGGTGTTCAACCCGATTCCCATCGGCGTCGACCGCACCAGGTTCCTGTGCTGGCAGATCATCTACCCGGGCGACATGGCCGACACCGAGTACGCCGCCTATTTCGCGAAGACCGAGCGTTTGTGGGCCGGCCTCAAGGTGGTCGTGGGCGAGGACATCGCCATCTACGAGCAGCTGAAGCGCACCAAGAATTCTTCGGGTTACAAGGAGCACATCCTCTCCGAGCGGGAATGCAAGATTCACCGCTACCACGAGACGATGGCCCTGAAGATCCGCGGTCGCGGCTAGAGCTGCAGCCCTCCCTCACTTTCCAACCCGCGCGACCCCTCGGGGGTGTGGCAAACTATTTGATGAGTCAATTCGTTCCGGAGGGTTTCCATGGTTCACGTCCCCACTCGCGGCACGCTGCCTGCCCGCGTCGGTCCGCAGATCCGCACCATGCCCGAATACGGGCCGAGCAAGATGAGTCGCCAGCCGTACACCGATCCGGTGCAGTACGAACTCGAACGCGAGCACGTTCTCAACAAGCATTGGCTGCTCGGCGGCCGGTCGGAAGACTTCCCGAATCCCGGCGACTGGATCACCTTCGAGGGCCACGGCGAAACGATCATCATGACGCGCCAGCCCGACGGCAGCGTCGCCGCCTTCCACAACGTGTGTCAACACCGCGGTCCAGCGATCGTCGGTGAATTGAAGGGTTGCAAGGCGCGCCGTTTCACCTGTCCGTACCACGGTTGGGTCTACGACACGACCGGCAAGTTGGTCGGCGTTCCCGAGCGCGAGGATTTCTCCGAAGAACACCTGCGCGACGTTCGCGCGCCGAAGGTTGCCGCCGCCGAGTGGGGTGGCTTCGTGTGGATCAACCTCCTTGGCGATGACGCACCGTCACTCGAAGAAGGAATCGGTGCCGAGATCATGGCCGACCTCGGTGCGTTCAAGATGGACGAAATGACCGTCTACGAGGTCGTCGAATGGGACGTTCCGGTGTCGTACAAGGCGATCGTCGACGGCTTCAACGAGATCTATCACGTGACCGAACTTCACCATTCGCCGCCCGAGTTCACGAAGGCCTGCCGCAAGGCCGCCTTCCACATCTCGGGCGACAACTACATGTGCTTCGTGCCTCGACCGCAGCACCTCGACAAGTGGGACGAGAACTTCGACCATCACAAGTGGGCGATTTGTCACTATGTCGTGTTCCCGAACACGGTCTTCAACTGCAACCCCGAACACATCCAGGTGTTCAACCCAATTCCGCTGGGCGTCGACCGCACGCGTTTCCTCTGTTGGCAGTTGATCTACCCCGGCGACATGGCCGACCCCGAGTACGCGGAGTACTTCCACCGCATGTCCGAACATTGGGTCACACTGAAGGGTGTCGTGGGCGAGGACATCGCCATCTACGAGCAGTTGAAGCGCACCAAGCAGTCATCGGGCTACAAAGAGCACATCCTCTCCGACCACGAGTGCAAGATCCACCGCTACCACGAAACGATCGCACTGAAGATCCGCGGCAAGAACTGGGACGACGTCAAATAGCGAGCAATTGCCGTGCTTCGGCGATCGCCGTGTCGTGGTCGTCGACCTGCACCGCCACAAAGCCGTAATCGCGCGCTGCGGCCACCATGTCGGGTGTGTCGTCGATGAACAGCGTCTCGTGTGCCGCAACTTGTAGTTCGGCAAGTGCGATCTCGAAGATTGCGCGGTTCGGCTTTCGAACGCCCGCTACGCACGAGTACACGACGGAGTCGAAACGACCGACGTGGTTGGTGATTTGGTCCCAGCGTGGGATGTACTCGGTGAAGATGTTCGACACGATGCCCGTCAGGTAGCCGGCCCCGCGGGCGTCGTCGACCAGGCGGTGCATCCCGTCGTGGGGTGTCACGTGCATGAAGAGGGAATGGGGCGAATCGGGGTGCAGCAGGCTCCATACCGCCTCGCGCTCCTCGCCCAGGCCGGCGACGAAGTCATCCATGGAGATTTCGCCCCGCTCGAGCCGGTGTGACGGCAAGTCCCCGTCGTGGCCCACCATGAACGTGTCGCGGAACTGCGGACCGACCGTCGCCAGGTCGACGACGCCGGCTGCAGAGATTTTCTCGAACGTTTCGCGCAGCGGACTCGTGAGAACGCCACCGACGTCGAAAACGACGGCCTTGATCGATGCACTGGGGGGCATCCTCCGAGTGTGGCACACACGGTCGAACGGGAACTGAACGTGGGGTGAACCCGCGCAATAGGGTTGGGGTCGTGGGGGAGCATTTCGATGTCATCGTCGTCGGGGCGGGTTTGTCGGGAATCGGCGCCGCCTACCACTTGACGACACGGTGCCCCGACAGGTCGTACGTCATTCTCGAAGGGCGAAGCGACATCGGTGGGACGTGGGACCTCTTCCGGTACCCCGGCGTGCGGTCCGACAGCGACATGCACACGCTCGGTTTTTCCTTCAAGCCCTGGACGCACGAGAAGTCGATCGCCGACGGCCCCTCGATCATGGAGTACCTGCGCGAGACCGTCCGTGAACATCGCATCGACGAGAAGATCCGATTCAACACCGTCGTCTCGTCGGCGTCGTGGTCGACTGCCGACGCGCGCTGGACCTTGATTTCGCGCGACACAGCGACGGGAGTCGAAACGTCCTACACGTGCAACTTCCTTTTCATGTGCTCGGGCTATTACTCCTACAAGCACGGTTACGAACCCGAGTTTCCGGGTCGTGAGCGGTTCCGTGGCACCGTGGTCCACCCGCAGAAGTGGCCCGAGGACCTCGATTACGCAGGCAAACGCGTCGTTGTCATCGGCTCCGGCGCCACCGCCGTCACCCTCGTGCCCGCGATGGCCGAGCGCGCGGCGAAGGTCACGATGCTGCAGCGAACCCCCACCTGGATGGTCTCGCGACCCGACGTCGATGCGGTCGCAAACAGGTTGCGCAAGGTTCTGCCGGGGCGCGCCGCATACGCCATCACGAGACTCCGCAACACGACGTTCCAGCAGATCGCGTACAAACGAACACGCACCCAGCCGGAACGTGTCCGTGCATTTCTGCTCGATGAAATCCGCAAGGAACTCCCCGAAGGTTTCGACATCGACAAGCACTTCACGCCGCCCTACAACCCGTGGGACCAGCGGTTGTGCCTCGTTCCCAACGGGGACTTCTTCAAGGCGATCAAGGCCGGCAAGGTCGACGTCGTCACCGACAAGATCCTCAACTGGACCGAATCGGGTATCGATCTCGTCTCGGGCGAGCACCTCGACGCCGACATCATCGTCACCGCAACGGGTCTCGAGCTGGTGACGCTCGGAGAGATGGATTTCGACGTCGACGGCGAACCCGTCGACTTTGCAAAGACGTGGACGTACAAGGGCCTTGCGTACTCGGGTGTTCCCAATCTGGTTTCGACCTTCGGATACATCAATGCGTCGTGGACGCTGCGTGCCGACCTCACGTCGGAATACGTCTGTCGTCTCCTCAACCACATGCGCTCGACGCGCACCCGTATCTGTCGTCCGACTCTGCGGCCCGAGGACGCATCGATGCCCGAGCGGCGTTGGATCGAGGATTTCAGTTCGGGCTACATGGAGCGCGTCATGCACCTTTTCCCGCGACAGGGCGACCGCGAACCGTGGATCAACCCGCAGAACTTCAAGCGTGACAAGAAGATGTTCCGCAAGTCACCGATCGACGATGGGGTGATGATCTTTGGATGACACCGACCGCGTCGAGCTGCTCGAAGGCATTCGCACCACGCGTGCGATCCGTCGCTACCGGCCCGAACCGGTTCCGGACGACGTCCTGCGTGACATCCTCTTCGCCGCGACGCGCGCACCGAGTGGGTCGAACCGCCAGCCGTTCCGCTTCATGGTGTTCACCGACTCGCCTCGTGCGCGCGAGGTCAAAGAGTTGATTGCACGCGGCGCACGTGAAATCTGGGGTGGCAAACGGACGAACGAGGGTTACGACGAGGGGAGCGGCAAGGTCGCCGATTCCCCGAAGGCGCGCATGGCCGCGACGATGCAGCACTACGTCGACAACTTTGCGGAGGTGCCCGTGCTGGTGCTGGCGATCAACCTGCGCTACCGCGGCAAGGTGCACATCGAAGGCGCATCCATTTATCCGGCCTGCCAGAACTTGCTCCTTGCCGCACGAGGCCTTGGATACGGCGGGGCGCTCACGGCCTTTCACGCGCCCGTCGAAGCCGATCTGACGGCCCTTCTCGGCCTGCCCGACCATGCCCAGATCGCCGCCACGATCACACTCGGAAAACCCGCAGGCGGGCATGGTCCCGTACGGCGCGCGCCGATGGCCGAGCTCGTCTTCGGCGACACCTGGGGCGAGGCCCCCGCATGGGCCGTCGACCCCGCGGGTACCCGCTTCACGGCGAAAATGCCCCTGTAAAGACCGATCAGGTCTGCAGGCCATCGACGCTTTCGAGAACCTCGCCCGCGTCGTTGTGGCTGTGGGTGAATCCGCGCCGACGCTCTTCGGCCACGGTCTCCTTGCTGCGCAGGGCGACGATGTACGCGCGGCGGTAACTCGATGCCGAATGGTTGCCGCCCGAACCGTGCAGCACGCCTTCGTTGTGCACGGTGATGTCGCCGCGGCGAATCTCGACGGGCTTCATCACATCGCCCTCGCGCAGGTCGGTGACGAGAGTGTGGCTGGCTGAACGGTCACCGTGAAGCGGCCGGTGCGGTCGAACCGCTTCGTGGTGCGAACCGGGAAGAAACTGCATGCAGCCGTTCTCGACCGTGGAGTCGTCGACCGCGAGCCAGCACGTGGCCGTGCGCCGGTCGTCGGTGTCGATCCAATACGCCTGGTCCTGATGCCAGTGGAACACCGCATCGGGACGGCCGGGCGACTTTGCCAACAGTTGGTCGAAGTCGATGGTCATTCCCTCACCGCACAGCTGTTCCGCGATGGAATGAGCCCGGCGTTCGAAGACGTTGCCTTGCCAGTCGGGGTGGTAGCGACGGGGAAGCATCACGTTGACCACCGCGTAACCCTTCGGGTCGGTTCCGTGCTCGCCCGTCGTCATGTCGTTGAAGTCCTTGCCTTCGACGGCAATTTCTCCACGAAGGAAGCGTTCGTAGACGGCCTCGATCGCCGCCATCTCGTCGTCCGACATGACCCCACGAAGATGTACGTAGCCGTCGCGGTGGAAAGCCTCGATCTCGCCGGGTTCGACCACGTAGCGGTCGCCCTGCCTGCGGTTGGCTGCATCATTCGCCATGCGCAAACGTTACCGAACGCGTCCAAAGCGACCGATAAATGGAGCGGGTGACGGGAATCGAACCCGCATAGCCAGCTTGGAAGGCTGGAACTCTAGCCATTGAGCTACACCCGCGTGGGATACCGAGTGTAACGGTGAACGGGTTCCTCGGGCTAAATCCACCTACGGCGGCGGAAGTACCAAACCTGGCCCGCGGTCACAAGAACGATCACGCCCCACGAGAACAAATAGCCGAATCGCCACGAGGTCTCGGGCAGGTTGACGAAGTTCTGGCCGTAAAGGCCAACGATGAACGTCGGAACGAGCATGATCGAGGCAATCGCGCCGGTGAATCGGCTCGCGGTCACGTTCTCGTCTTCTTTCAACTGCCGCATGTAGTCGTGGATCACCTCGAGGCGCGAGTCGATGGTGGTCATCAGCGAGGAGACGTGTTTTGCGTCGATGTACGTGTCGGCGATGAAGATCTCGAGGTTGCGGGTGAAAAGCTGTCGGCTGTTCCCTTGGGTGTCGACGCTGAGGTCGAGAATGTCGGAGGCGAGGCGTTCGAGAATGTTCTCCGTCTCGACGATGACGCGGCGCATGAGCGGTGTCTCGTTGCGCTGGCGAGCAACGGTGGCGCGACGGTCATCGGCCTTTTGTTGGATGACACGCCGCTCGGCTCGGGAAAGCTTGCGCAGGGTTTGGGATACGGCGACGTGGTGGCCCTGGTCGAGGTCGATACCGAGATCATGTGCCACCGAGGCGGTCGCCTCGTCGAAGTGCTCGGCGTCGACCTTCAGTTGCTTGACGATCGACTTGAGCATCCGCACGAGGGTGCGCCCGCCGTGGTCGTCTTCCTGGCCGAAGATCGCGTCGGTCGACACCCGTTCGAAGAGGTCGGGCCAATCGAGGACACTGCGTTCACGTCGTGAATAGGTTCCGAGAACCGCGTCGTGTGTGGCGACGAACGCGATCTCGTCGAACTCCGCGAAGATGTCGCCGGGATTGGAGGGCACGTAAAGAATCCCAAAGAGGTACCCGCTGTGCTCTTCGATGCGGGGAAAGGGATCGTCGGAGATCCCCGAACCTTCGGTGAGATGATGCCGCGCGATCCAGTGCAGCGACACGCCGGTATTCGCCTCGAATGCATCGATTGCGCCGACGATGTGGGAGGAATTGGTTTCTTCCCGGGCCACCCAAACGGTTTGCGATGTCGGCACGGAGGGAAGGGTAATCGCGCCTGCGGGCTTCGAAAGGGCGTTAAGTCATCGAGCCGTCAGGCCGAGCGGCGGCGGCGGGCGCGGATCACGATGACGGCGAGTCCGGCGAGTATTGCGGCGATGACGCCGTATTGCAGGTAATCACCCCACTTGCCCGCCTTTTCCCACTGGTCTCCGAGGCCCCAGCCGACGGCGACCCAGATGATGTTCCAGACGAGTGAGCCCGCAGCAGTCAGAACCGTGAATCGTGCGATGGGCATTTTTTCCGCGCCGGCAGGAATCGAAACAACGGAGCGGACAACGGGAATGAGGCGTCCGAAAAGGACGACGGCGGTTCCGTGACGCTCGAACCACTGGAAGCCCTTGTGGACGTCGGACTTCTTCAGGCCGAGGTACTTGCCGACGCCGGCAAGCAACTTTTCCAGGCGGTCTTCGTGGACGAGCCTGCCGATCGCATAGAGAAAGTACGCACCGACGACGGAGCCGATGGTTGCAGCGATGACACCGCTCACGAAGTCGAACCGGCCTTCGCTCACGTTGAAGCCGGTCAAGAGGAGGATGAGCTCCGAGGGGATTGGTGGAAAAACGTTTTCAAGCGCGACGAGGGCGGCAACACCTGCGAACCCGATCTTGTCGATCACGTCTGCTGCCCAGTCGATCATCCGGCCGATACTAGGTGCGCGTCATCGTTCGGTTGTTGACCCGTTCGTGCGACAAGCGGAGCCGTAAACTCGGGGTATGTCGCTCGTCGTCGGTGGGGTAGGGGTCTGAAGTGCTCTCCCGTCCCGTGGAGAGACTGCGCGAGGGCTTTGACGTCGTCGTCGTCGGTGGGGGTGTCACGGGCGTCTGGGTGGCCAGAGAGGCCGCTTCGAGGGGCCTGAAGGTGGCCTTGGTCGACCGTGGCGATTTCGGAGCCGAAACGAGCGCCGCCACGACCAAATACATCCACGGGGGTATTCGTTACCTCGAGCAATACGACTTCGCGGTCGTGCGCGAGAGTCTGCGCGAGAGGCGCATTCTCGCGCTCGGTGCGCCGCACCTCGTCGAGCAGACGAAGTTCATCATGCCCGCGTGGCGCTGGAGCAAACCCGGCGCGCCTCTTCTCGGTGCCGGCATGGCGTTGTACGACCTGTTGTCGTTTGACCGCAATCGCGAGGCCCCGGTGTCGTTGCGGATTCCGCATCCGCGGTGGATGACGAAAAAGAAGCTGCTGCAGTCGGTCCCGTGGCTCGAACCCGCGGGGTTGCTCGGGGCGTTCGCCTATCACGACACACTGAACGTGCATCCCGAGCGGCTGTTGCTGGCCTACGTGAAGTCCGCGGAGGCGGCCGGGGCGGTTCTCATCAATCACTGCAGTGCCGACGGGTTCGTCGTCGACGAGCAGAGTGGCCGTTTGGTCGTCGAAGGGGTTCGCACGACCGACCTGCTGACGGGGGAATCGTTCGAGGTGCGTTCGAAGGTCGTGGTCAATGCGGCCGGACCCTGGATCGATGCGGTTCTTGGGACGTTGGGTCGTGATGCGGGCGTGGGTGTCGACCGTTCGAAGGGGGTGCACATCCTCACCCGTCCGTTGGGTGGGGGCGTGGTGCGCGATGCAGTGTTCGCCCGAGCGAAGTCGGGGCGGCACGTCATCGTTTCACCGTGGATGGGCAAGTCGTTCATCGGCCCCACCGACACGCCGGTGGGCGGCGAAGAGATTCGTGCCGATCGCGACGACGTGCGATCGATCATCGACACGGTGAACTCGACGATGGGTCGTACCGAGCGCCCGCTCGACGAGGCGGACGTCGAACTGACCACGGTTGGCGTGCGCCCGTTGATCAAGGCGCCGGGCGCCGAGGGCACCTACACCGCGAGCCGACGCCACGAGCTGTACCACCACGTGGACCGCGGCATCGACAACGTGTGGACGATTGGTGGAGGCAAGTGGACCACTGCACGTGCGACAGCAGAAGAGATGGTCGACGAGTTGTTCAAGCACGAACTGAAGCGGGTCCGCGAGGTGAGGACAACGTCGCGGCGAGGAGCCGCATTCGGTGCGTTCGCCTGGGCGCGCGACGCTGGGCCGTATCTCGCGGACGCGGGTAGGGAACTCGTCGAGGCTGGCTTGTCGACGAAGTCAGCTGAACTGATCGCACGTCTCTACGGCACCGAGTACGTCGAGATTCTGCACCTGGTGTTGGAGGACCGGCGTCTTGCCGAGGTGTTTCCGTCGGGCGACGTCGCCGCGCAGGTGGTGTTCGCGGTCGCGAGCGAAGGTGCCCGTACGTTGTCGGACATCGTTGATCGACGTCTGGTTGCCGGGACCGTGGGTCGGGTCGACCGCGCGACGCTCGAACGCGTTGCCCACTTTGCCGCCCCGCTGTTGGGATGGGACGAGGCACGTACCGCAGGTGAAGTCGAGCGCGAGGACGCCCGTCGTCGAGCCGGCGATTTCAGTCGAACGGCGTGATCGACACGACGACGCGACGATCGGTGTCGGGGCCCGTGCGGGTGGTCGGCGCGCCAACGCCCTGGAAGCGAATCCACTGCTGAACACCAAGCGTCGCCAGATAGTTCGCAACGACGAGGGCTCGCTGGTCGGAAACCTTATTCATGAACGAGGTCGAAGTGTCGGGGCTGTACCGCGCATAGCCCGTCACGTTGACGATTCCGCCGTCTCTCTTCAGTACGGCGGCAATTCGTGCCAGTTCGGCCTTTGCCACGGAACTGAGCTGGCTCGAGGCTCCGATGAAGTAGACGGGCGCACCGATGGTCGACCCGATCGGGACCATCTTCGTTGCAGTGACGCCACGTTGGACGTTGGACGCCGCGTCGGTGAGGCGCGTGACCTGAGTGGCCGGCTTCCAGCCGGTGGCTGTCATCGCGGAGACGCCGAAGGCATTGGCGAACTGCACCGCGACGCTGACCGAGCGGGACGAGTAGGGAATCGTGATTGCGGCTTGTGGGTTCGATTGGTTCACTGCAACCTTCACACGCAGGACGACGCGGCCCTTCGCCCCCGCGACCGTGATGATGGCATGGGTGATCGGAATCGTCGTCTTCGGTGCCATCGCGATGACGCTGGAGCGTCGCGCCGACGATGAGAGGACCTTCACCGAACCGGGTGCGGGTGGGAGCCCGATCGCAATTCGTTCGGTGGTGTCTGAAAGCGATCCCCACACGGCGGGAACCGCCGAGAATGCCTGGGCGAAGTACACGGACGACGTGGCGCCCTCGCCGAGCGAATTGAACGCCTTGGCAGTGAAGTTGTACGCCGCACTCATCGCGAGGCCTTCGACGGTGCACGTGAGGCTCGTCGAACTGCACTGTGGGGCGTCCTTTGAGTCGAGCGTCGATACGCCGTTGATGCGGTAGCTGGTCACGGCGCGACCGCCGTCGGAAGCGGGAGCCTTCCAGGTGATGGTGGCCGAAGTTCCCTTGCGGGTGACCGACTCGATCGTCGGTGCGGCCGGCCGGCTGGGAAGGGAGATCGTCGCGGTCGAGATCTCCGAGCTTCCGACCGCAGTGACCGCCTTGACGGTCACTGTGACGGCCTTGCCCGGCGTCAGGTTCGTCATCGAGCACGAAAGGGACGTCGCGACGGCCGCGGCACAGGTGCCGTTCGTGGACGTGGCGGAGTACGAAGTGATCGGCGAGCCGCCGTCACGCAGCGGTGTCGCCCAGGTGGCCACTGCCGAGGTTTCCGAGGTGGCTTCAATGGCCAGGTTGCGTGGCGCCTCGGCAAAGTTCATTCTCTGGACGAGAGCCTGGGCGGTGTTCGCAGGTGTCGACGTTGCGGACAAGGATGTCACGGTGACGACCTTCACCTCGTAGACCTTGGCCTTCGAGAGGTTGCGGAAGGTGTGGTTCCATGCCCGTTGGCCAACCGTGGCCAACCGGATATTCGTTGCCGACACCTGCACCGGTGCGCCGAAGCTTCCGTCTTTCTCACGGATGCTGACGTCGTAACGCAACAGGGTCCCGCCGCCAAGTGAGTCCGGATCTTCCCATGCCACGAGCAGCGATTGTTCCTCCCGCACGCCGGTGAGATCGCGCACGGCCTCGGGGGCAACGAAGGGCGTCACCGGATCGGTTTCAGCCGAGTAGTCACCGACTCCGGCGGCCGTGACGGCTGCAACCTTGACCGTGTAGCCCATGCCATTCGTCAACCCGACGAGTTCACAGGTCAGCGTGACCGTACTGCAGTCCGATCGCGTGATGGGGTCGCCCGTCGCGGGTGCCGCGACGACGACGTATGACACGATTGGTGATCCGCCGTCCGTCGGAGGAGTCGAGTACGCAACAATGATCGACGAATCGCTGGGCGACGCGCTCATCAGGTGCGGCACACCAGGAAGCCCAGCCCGCACGACGATCGTTCTGGTCACCGCGGCCGCGGCTCCGTACTTGCTGTCTGCGGCACTGCTTGCTGTGACGTCGCAGGTTCCGGGGGCGAGCAGCGTGGTCAAGCCGGTGGACGAAACGGAGCACGCGGTCCCGGTCACGGAGAAGGAGAGGGAAAGTCCGCTCGAACTCGAGGCCTCGAGTTGGAATGCAGGGTCGCCGAGCCGCTTCTCGGCCGGCTGTGTGAAGGAAATCGTCTGGTTCATGCTGCCCACGGCAATCGTCTGCGTCGCGGCATCGGCCGGGTTGAAGTTTGCATTGCCCGCCTGTCGGCCGGTGATGGTGCACGAGCCTGCCGCGATGAAAGTCACGACGCCATTGGCCAGTGAGCAGACCGTGTTCTCACCGGAGGTGATGGAAATCGCAACCTCGAGTCCGGACGTTGCGGTCGCCTTGGGTGAGTATGTGCCACCAGCAACCGGGTTCGACGGAATGGTCGTCGTGAAGGCGAGGCTCTGATCCTTCTTCGACACGGTGATCGTTGAATCCGAGCTCGTGGTGGCGAGGTAGTTCGGGCTCATCGCACGTGCGGCCGAGACGACGCACGAACCGGCCGCAGTGTTCGTCAGCATTCCGGTGGCCGACACGCTGCAATTGCCCGACTTGACGCTGTAGGAGAGTGCTCCTGATCCGCTTCCGCCGACGGCGACAAGCTGCAATTGGCTACCGAACGTGACCGACGACGGGTTCGCAAATGTCAACGCCGTTTGGTTGGCCTTCGTGATCACAAGCGTTGTCGTTGCCGTACCGATGAAGTTCGCCTCATCCACGGTTGCCGTGACGGTGTACGTACCCACGTTGACCGGAGCCGTTGTCGAATTGTGACCCTGTCCCACGTACGTGAATACGAGATTCTTGTTGGCCGGTGCCGTAGTGGCCGCAACAGGTCGGTTGGTGCCGTTGAACACCTGCGACAGTGTTTCCGCTGTGAACGTCACGGTCGTTGGCTGCTTGGCGATCGTGATCGTTCCGGCCGTGTACGAGATTTCGTAGTTGGGGGAAGTCGCGCCGGTGCAATTCGTGGCGACATTGACGAGGGCCGTTGACGTCACCGTGTACGGCGAAGAACAGGTCGGGGGTGTCGTGAGGTCGGAGGTGGACTCGTTGTAGACGAACGGTGTGTACGACGGAGTGACGGTGGGTGCGGCATCTCCATAGATCACTGCATGGGAGGAAGCCGTGATCGTCAGGGCCTTTTTCGCGATCGATACGGTGACCTGCGTGGCGGTGGTGGCGGCCTGGTTGTTGGTGCCTTCGGCAACGGTCGCTGACACGGTGCAGGAGCCTGCGCCAGTGATCGTCACTTCACCCGATGATGCGCCGACCGAGCACGTACCCGCCGTGACCGTGTAAGTCACGGCTCCGTCACCTGCGCCGCGGGACGGCGAGGCGAGCACAGTGAAGGGATTGTCGCCGTAGGTCTTCGTGAATGAAGTGGCTGCGAACGCGATCGTTCGCACGAAACGTCGATTGATCGACGACGTCGACGTGGACAGCGCGAGTGGTGCCGGGTTTCCGGCTGCATCGACCGCTCCGTTCGCTGCGAAAACGGGGACAACCGTGCCACCGCCGCACGACGTCACGGTGAGGGTGCGGACCGAGCCTGTGTCGGTGCCGGGGTCGAACGAGCAATCCTCGGCGGTTCCACTGTTCGTGAAGTCATCGGGTCCGACGCCCGTCACGGATTCGGAGAAGGTGATCGTGTAGATGAGGGTGGTGAGGTTGGTGGGGGTCGCGAGTGCCGAGTTGAACGTCGGGATCGTTGCGGTCACCCCATCCACGGCGTGGGCCGTCGAGGTGGCGATTGCCGCGTGGTTGAGGGTCGCGTCTGCGCCGACCGAGTCACGGATAGTGCCGCCGTTCAGGACCAGCGAGTTGACTGTGACCCCGGTTCCGGCCGGGGCGGCATCTCCCGAAACAACGGTGTAGGTGAACACCAGGGTCGGCGTTCCCGAACCCGACGAGTAGGAGAGGAATCGTCCCGACAGCCCGTTGATCGGAATTAGCGGTGTGCCGGTGACGCTGACGAGTTCGCTGAACGTGACGGCAACGCTCAACGTGTCGCCAATGCCGTACAGGTTGTCGGTGCCCGACGTCGATGTGAACGTGGTCGAGGTTGTCCACGGAACGGTTTCGACAATCGTGATGGTGCTGGTCGACGGGGTACTCAGGTTGTCGGTGCCTTGGTTGTCGTCGGTTCTCCACGTGACGATGCGTGTCGTTGAGACCGCAGTCGGGTTGTTCGTGGTGTTGCGGAACGTCACTGCGCGGAAGGCGTTCTGGTACTCGGCGGGGGTCGCGGTACCGGTGGGGGTGAGGACGCCTGTCGTCGAGT
>JBBANY010000006.1:0-12982 GCA_040401695.1 Ilumatobacteraceae bacterium | reverse complement strand
AGTCGTAGGCGCCGCTGATTGGACCCATCGTTGAGGCGTCGTTCGTGAACGCAAGCTCGTCACCCGTCGTCAGGCCCGTCGTGATCGAAACGGTGGCCGACGTCAGAGTCGCCGTGTCGGCGTCGGTGACGTCGATGCCCGTCAGTACGCCTCCGGCTGGTGCGGCCTCGGTGTAGGTGAGCGGATTGCCCGACCGTGCCGGCAGTCGAATCTCGGCGATCTGCATCATGTCTCCACTGCGAATGGTGGGGAAGACGACCCGGTACCAGCGGTACTGAGTTGAATTGCTGAACGAAATGTCGGTGTAGTCGGCGTATCTGGCTGACGGCGGGGTCATCGTTCCCGAGCTGACCAAAGTGAATGCAGTTCCGTTGTTCGAACCATAAACCTCGTATGAAGTTGGGTCACGCTCCGGAGCGTCGTTGGCGGTCGTCAAGCCAAGTCCGTTCACGGCGTAGGCGTTGCCAGTGCCTAGGTCGATCGTGACACCCGAACCAGCACCACTGAAGTTGAGGTATTTGGAGGACGACGAGTTGTCGAATGCTCGGGATACCTCTTCGCCGCCGGGTGTCGAGCCTGTCCCCATGGATGAGTGGTAGAGCGCATATGTCGGCGACAGGGGGCTGTTGGTGACGTCGGCGATGTTTGCGGCCGTAACCGTGACCATTGGTCGGTCATTGGTTGCGGTCATGCTGACCGTGAACGTGCCCGCACCCATCACCGACGCCGAATCGGTGACGGTAATCGGCAGAACCTCGCTGCCATCGGCTACGCGTGCGTTCATCGCAGTGTTGTCGGCCTCGAACCGGTACTTGCCCGTTGAATTCTGGATGTACAGGGTGCCGTGGGTGCCAACGAGTTTGCGGTCGAAGACGATGGACCCGCTCGACCACGCGAGAAGATCCGAGACCGTGGTTGCCCCTGTCATGCTCCACGAAGTGATGGTGTCCGACTCGGCATCGGTTGCAGAGAAGGTGCCGAACCTCACCGTTTGAGTGTCATTGGCGGCCGTATCGGCGAACGTCTGCGTCACGTCGGTCATCACTGGTTCGTCGTTCGTGGCGGTGATCGAAATCGTGAACGTCGCTGATGTTGTCTGAATTCCGTCGGTGACGGTCAGTGTGTGCGTTTCGGTGACATCGACAGCGCGCCCATTGATGGTGCTCGCGTTTGGAGCAAAGACGAAGGCTCCCGTCGACTTCGTGACGGTCAAGGTTCCGTATGTGCCGATTCTCGTAACGGTCGTACCGCCGTCGGTGCCCGAGATGATCGTGAAGGTGAGGGTGTCGCCGGGGTCGACGTCGGCTGCGTCGAGGGTGCCCGTGGTCGTCGAGAACGTGTCGACTCCGATCGTGTCGGTGTACGCGGCGGTCGCGGGCGTCGTGAATGTCGGGGCGTTATTGATGGTGACAGAAGTCGTCGAGGTGTTTGCGGTGACGGGCCCGGTGTTGCCGGCCGCATCGGCAGCCTCATTTGCGTCGAAGCGCGGAATGACGGTGCCCTTCGTGGTGCAGGAAGCCGTGACCGTTCGCGTGGTGGCTGCGGTGTCGGCGCCGGGGTCGAAGGTGCAAGTCGATGTGCCGGTGTTGGCAAAGTCCGCATCCGCGACACCGGTGACCGGCTCCGAGAATGTGAGCGTGTAGGTGAACGTTGTCGAGCTCGTTGGCGACGATTGCGACGAGACGAAGGACGACACGGTCGGTCGTGTCGTGTCAACGATGATCGCCTGCGCACCGGCGATGTTGTCGGTGCCTGTTGGGAGAGTTGTCGACGTCAGGGCGTTGCCGGCGGTGTCGAGAACCTAGCCGATGCTGAAACTCGAGACCGTCAAGTCGGCCGCGGTGTCTCCGGCCTGGATGGTGTACGTGCCTGTGAAGGTGCTTCCAGCCGATGGAGCGGTCAGGACGACCGAGCGGTTGGTGTTGAGTGTCGCCGTGATCGTGTTCCCTGATCTGACTGCCTCGTTGGCGGTGGCCGTGATGTTGACCGCCTCGCCGGCTTTGTAGGCACCATCGGCGGTGGTTGACGAGAACGACACGATGGTCGGTGCTGCGGTGTCAATGGCGATGCTGCTTGATGCCGCAATGTTGGAACTCGAGGGAACAGTCGTCGAAGTCATCGCATTTCCCGCTCCGTCGAGCACGCTGCCGATGGTGAAGCTGGCAACATCGAGCGATGAAGCGGTGTTTCCCGCTGTCACCGTGTAGGTGCCGGTCAGCGTGGTGTAGGCCGATCCGCTTGAGGCAGTGGCCAGACGAATCGAATAGCCGCACCAACCGGTTGTCCAAGGAGATGTCGTGATGCCGTTCTGCGTCGTCCCGGTAAAGGTTGGGTAGTAGTTGATCGCGTAGGGCTCGATGACAGCCGTTTGCCCGACCGCGATGAGCCCTGCATGGACCGCTGCCTTCGCGAAACTGGAATCAGAGGTGTAGGGGCCTGAACCCCAGACGCTGCCCCCCGACAAGGAACCCGTGACTGTCTGACGGCCGTATGGCCCGCAGCCACCGCCCGACCATGTGGTGTTGTCGGTGGGGCTGGACAGCGTGAGCGTGGCGCCGCTGTTCAAGGTCACGGTGATGGTGTTCCCGGATCCGATCGGCTCGCTGACGGTTGCAGTGATGTTGATGGTCTGAGTCGCCTTGTAGGCGCCGCTTGATGTCGTGGAGGAGAACGAAGTGATAGTCGGTGCCGTCGTGTCGACCACAACCGCTGTGCCGGAGCCGATGGCATTGCTGCCCGTCGGAAGGGTCGTCGACGTCATGGCATTTCCGGCAGTGTCGGCAACGGCGTCGACAAAGAATGATGTGACGGTGAGGTCACCCGAGTTGATGCCTGCAGAGACCGTGTAGGTCCCGGACAGGGTTGTGCCTGCTGATGCCGCGGTGAGGGTCAGGGTTTCGGCGGTGTCGAAGGTGACCGTGATCGTGTTGCCCGCCCGGATCGCTTCGGATGCGGTTGCCGTGATTGTGATCGACTGACCCGCCTTGTACGAACCGTCCGCCGATACCGCCATCTGGGTGATGGTGGGGGCGATGGTGTCGATGACGATTGCCTTGGCTCCGGCGATGTTGTTCGTGCCGGTTGGAATGGCCGGCGATGTCATGGCGTTTCCGGCTGTGTCGAGGACGCCGGTGATGGAGAAGCTCGACACCGTCAGGTCGGGCGAGTTTTCGCCCGCTGCGACGGTGTATGTACCCGAGAGCGTGGTGCCGGCCGATGCAGTCGTGAGGGTGAGCACTGTGCCCGTGTCGAGGGTGACGTCGACTGACGCGCCGGCTTGGATCGACTCACTGATGGTGGCCGAGATGGTCAACTGCTCACCGGCCATGTACGAGCCGTTGAGTTTCGACGTCGAGAACGCCGTCACCGTCGGCAGCACGCCGTCGACGATGTGCATGGTTGAGACAGGAATCGCTGAATGGGTGATGGTGCCCGCCGCGCCGACGGAGTCGTTGATTGTCCCGCCGTTCAGGGCGAGGGAGTTGGCGGTCACGCCGATGCCGCCCGCCGCCGAGTCGGATGCAACGACTGTGTAGGTGAACGAAAGGGTGTTTGTACCGCTTCCGGACGCAAACGTGAAGAACTTAGCCGTGAGGCCATTGACGGGGAGCCGTGGGAGACCCGACACGGTCATGGATTCGGTGAACGTCGCCGTGACCTCGATGACGTCACCGATCTTGTAACGGTTGTCGCTGCCGGCCGACGAGGTGACAGCGATGCCCGAGATCGCGGGCACCGTCTCGACGACGGTGATCGTGCTGGTGGTCGTGGTGCTGAGGTTGTTCGTGGCGTCGCCGTCGTTGGCCTGCCAGGTCACCGTGCGTGTTGCCGCATTCGCGGTTGGGTTGTTCGTGGTGTTGCGGAACGTCACCGCGCGGAAGGCGTTCTGGTATTCCGTCGGAGTGCCCGCACCGGTCAACGTGAGAACGCCGGTCGACGCGTTGTAAGTGCCGCTGATCGAACCCATTGTCGATCCGTCGTTTGTGAAAGCAAGTTCGTCGCCTGTCGTGCGATTGCCCGTGATCGAAACAGTTGCACCGGTCAGCGAGGCTGTGTCTGCGTCGGAAACATCGATACCCGTCAAGACAACACCGGCTGGAGAGCCCTCGGTGTACACAAGCTGATTGCCCGAGACGGCCGGCAATCGAATTTCGGCGATCTGCATCGGGCTGCCATTGACGCGGAGCGTCGGAAAGACAACTCGGTACCAGCGGTACAGGGTTGAATTGGTGAACGAGATGTCGGTGTAGGTCGTCAAGCGACCTGTTGGGGCCGTCATCGTTCCTGAATTCACGAGAGTGAATGACGTGCCGTTGTTTGAACCGTAGACCTCGTACGAGGTTGGATCCCGTTCCGAGGAGTCGTTCGCGGTGGTGAGGCCGAGACCATTGACTGCGTAGGCATTTCCCGTACCCAGGTCGATCGTGACACCCGAACCAGCACCGCTGAAGTTGAGGTACTTGGTCGATGACGAGTCGTCGAATGCTCGGTGCACCTCTTCACCGCCCGGCGTCGAGCCCGTTCCCCCTGAGGAGTGGTAGAGCGTGTACGCCGTTGTCGCGAGACCCGTCGTGACGTCGGCGAGGTTGGCCGCTGTCACCGTGACCAAGGGCCGGTCGTTCACGGCGGTGATGGAAGCGGTGAAGGACCCGGGTCCCGATGCGCCGAGATTGTCGGAGACCGTCACGGGGAACGACTCGGACGTACCTGCCGAAAGAGCATTGATCGCAGAATTGCTCGGCTCGAAGCGGTATTGACCCGTCCCTGACCGGACGTAGAGAGAGCCGTAGGTGCCGACGAAGAGGCGGTCGAATGTGATCGAACCCGTGGTCCAGGCCAAGAGGGATGACACTGTCGAGGCTCCGGTGATTCCCCATGTCGACACGGTGTTCGACTCTGCATCGGTTGCCGCGAACGTGCCGGTCACGACGGTGAACGTGTCGGCTGCGGCAGTGTCGAGGAAGTTCGACGTCACCATGGTCATCACCGGCGCGTCGTTTGCAGCAGTGATGGACACTGTGAAGGTTGCATTCGTTGTCTGGAAACCGTCTGTCACCGTGACCGTGTAGGTCTCGCTGGCATTGGCCGATCGAGCGTTGATGGCGGTGTTGTTCGGAGCAAAGGAGTATGCCCCCGTCGCCTTCGTGACCGTGAGGGTGCCGTATGTTCCGGTGCTCGACACCGTGGCGCCGGCGCTGGTGACCGACAGAATTCCGTAGCTCAACGTGTCGCCTGAATCGGTGTCGGCCCCGACCAGCGTGCCGGTGGCGTTCGCAAAGGTGTCGGCCGCAATGGTGTCGGTGAAAGCTGCTGTCGACGGAGTTGCCAGAGTCGGCGCACTGTTGAGAGAGATGGACAGTGTCGAGCTGGCCGTGTTTCCATTGCCGGCCGCATCGGTGAAAGCGCTTCCCAATACGTTGATGGTGGCAGTGCCAACTGCGTTCGATGCCACGGTGAAGGTGGACGTGTACGACGATCCCGATCCGCTGAGCGTGGACAGTGTTCCGCCGGAGGTGGTGACGACACCTGACGTGAAGTTCGTCGAGGCCTCGGACAACGTGAAGGTGATGGTGTCAGAGGCATTGCGGTTGAGAACGCCCGAACCACTGCGGGCTATCGAAATCGTCGGTCGCACGTAGTCGACAGTCAACGTGACTGCGGTACTGGCGAGTGTCTCCAGGCCGTTTGCATCGACAACCTTGACGGTCATTGTTCCGGTTGACGCGATGAGGGCCTGCAATTCGGATGTTGTGCTCGCCCCGAGGTCGAAATTGACCGTCGTGTCGGATGCCCCGATCGAGGTGTCGGTCGCAATGCCTGTCGAACCTCGGTAGAGCGTCGCGGTGCCACCAGTGAGTCGGCCCGCCACGATGGTCGCCTGCGCCGTCAGGTTGGTGTTCGTACTGTTCAGCGTGTTGGCGACGACGGTGCCGCCCACCGGGGTGAGGGTCAGTGCCGTTGGTTTGTCGAACGTAGAGAATGTTGTCGGTGAACTCGTGACGTAGCTGCCGGTCCCGTTCGTGTTCTTCGCGGCGACACGAACGTGGTAGGCGGTCGCATCTGAGAGGCTGGCAATCCGCAGCGAGGTGGCTGTGCTCGTATTGTCCGACGCCGTGGTCCACGAAGTGCCGTTGGTGGAGTACTCGATGCGATAACCCGTGACAGTCGCGCCACCGATCCATGTTGGTGCAGTCCAGGAAACGTTCAAAGCACGGACGCCCGGTGTCACCGTCAATCCCGTTGGCGCGCCGGGTGCTGCAGCAGTGATGACGATTGAGACCGTGAGTGTCGAGTCCACCGAGACGCCCGCCGCGGTGAGGCGGGTGGAGAAACTCTCGGAATCATTGGTCAATCGATTGTTGATCGCCGCGTTGTCGGGCGCGAAGTAGTACTGACCCGTGGTTGAACGCACCCATAGTGTCCCGTAGGTCCCCGTTTCCGAGCGGTCGTAGGTGACCGATCCGTACGTGGCCGTGGCGCTGGTTCCGTCCGGGAGGGAGTAGGTCAACGTGTCGCCGTCGGGATCCGACCCGGGGAGGGTTCCTGACGCCGCAGTGAAGGTGTCGGTCGCAGATGTGTTGGTGTACGAGGTCGAGACCGACGTCAGTGCGGGCGCGTCATCAACTGCGGTCACCGCGATGTTGAATGTCGTGGTGAAAGTGCCGCCCGTCGGGTTGGTCGAAACTGTCACGGTGCGGCTGGTGGATGGCGCATCGGAAGTGTTGCGGTAGGTCACCAGCTGTGCGACCTTGGTTGCCACCGAATCGTTGACTTTGTTGCCGAACACGCGAACATTGTCGATGTACAGCGATGCCCCTGCAACGCCTCCGCAAGAGTAGTCGTGCGTTCCGGAAACAAATACGAATCGGTAGTTACCGGACGTTGGGATAGTTGTTGCCTTCGTTGCCCAGTTTGTGGTGAGTCCGGTTGAATCGAGCACCTCGGTTTGCGCACCTGTGGCGGTGTTCAGGATGTAGCCGAACACGTGGTAATTGTCGCCACCATCTGCAGCTTTCCAGTCGAAATAGATGGTGTCTCCGGCTGCCGCCGGAAAGGCGTCGCTGTACACGGCTGGACCGTGCACGACGTATCCGTTTGTTGCGAGGCTCATGGTGCTGAAGAGCCGCAGGGCTCGGGTGCCGTCGGTTGTCCCCGGAGTGCCACCGATGCTCGATGTCACCAACTCGTAGTCGAAAGCTCCCACACCCACGTTCGTGACCGCATGATCGTTCGAGTCATTGGCGCAGCGATTCGGATACGTAGACGTGTCGTTGGAGACCACTCCATCGATCGAGGTAACTCCGAGATTGATCTGCTGATCAACGTAGGTCCACCCCGTGAGGTCGCCGGTCTCGAAGCTGTTGTTTGAAAATGAGCTCGTGAAGTTGATACGCAGCGGCTGGCCATTTTGACCATTACGGGTCGAGTCAATGCTGCCGATCGGGTCGGCGCTGGCTCCGTTGCCGAGAAACACCGATGTACCAACGATCGAGACTGCACCGTTTGTCGTCGAGGCCGATCCGGATGTCGTGTAGCCGAGGATTTCAGTTGCTTGTGGGCTGCCGATTGCGAAGTCGATGTACTTGCCGTCGTAACTGGTACCGCCGGAGAAGTTGACGCTGGAGGCGACACTCGTCGCTGCGGCCTGTTCGGTGTACGACACCGTCGACAAACCGGTGATGTTCGACGGAGTGATCGTGACAGTTGCCGACGACGCGCTGTCGCCAATGGCAGTCACCGTTCGCAGTGCGATCGTGTAACTGGTGCCGGTGGTGAGGCCCGAGATGGTCACGGGGCTCGAGGTGTCGGCGGGGGAGAAGGCGATGAATGCCCCGCCGTTCAGCGAGTACTTGTAGTTCGTCACCGCAGAGGGTCCACCAACTCCCGGGGTGAAAGAAATGGTCACAGAGTTCAGCGTTGCCGTGGCACTGAGACCGGTGGGCGCGGCCGGGCCAGTGGTATCGATGATGATGGCCTCGGCGCCCGCGATGTTGCTGGTACCTGTGGGGACAGACGTCGACGTCATCGCGTTTCCGGCCGTATCGAGGACTGCGCCCGCTGAGTAGGAGTACGAAGTGACGTTGAGGTCGGTTGAGTTCTGACCGGCGGCGATCGTGTAGGTGCCGGTCATCGTCGTACCCGCGGACGCAGCGTTGAGGACCACGGTCGCACCTGTGTCGAGGGTGACGGTGATCGAACTGCCCGACCGCAGGGCTTCGTCAGCGGTTGCGGTGATGTTGACGCTCTGACCGGTGGTGTAGCTGCCATCCGCGGTTGTAGAGGAGAACGATGAAAGAGTCGGAATGACTGTGTCAACAACGATCGCCTTAGCCCCACCAATGTTGCTGGCTCCGGTTGGGAGCGCTGAGGAGGTCATTGTGTTTCCGGCAAGGTCGAGAATTGATCCCGCAACGTATGTGTACGACGACACTGTGAGATCGGAGGTGTTGTGACTGGCGCCAATTGTGTAAGTGCCGGTCAACGTTGTGCCTGCCGTCGCATTCGTTAAAACCACCGTGGCGCCGGTGTTCAATGTCACTGTGATCGAGGCGCCTGACTGGAGGGCCTCGCTTGCAGTGGCCGTGATGTTGATGTCCTGTCCCGCACGGTAGGAACCATCAGCTGTGGTGGATGAAAACGAGGAGATGGTTGGGGCTGTCGCGTCGTTGGTGGCGAGAAACGTGCGGGTTGCCGAGGCCCCGTCTGCGTCTGTAGCGGTCACGGTGATTGTCGAAGTGCCCGTTGTGCCACCGGGTGTCAGGGTGAACGATGCCGCGGTGCCGCTGCTTGCTGTCGCAGTCGTCACCGCTGCGACTGCACTGTTGCTGGTCGTCACCGAGAAAGTCCACTGTCCTTGAAGAGTCGCATCGTCGGTCAGAGCGAGGTTGACCGTCCTCGCTCCTGTTGATGGACGAACCGAAAGATCAGGTAGAGCCGCCAGGGTCGGGGCGGCGTTCGTTCGTGAAGTCGACGTGTAGGAGATAGCTCGAACCTGTTGTGGATTCACCGCACCTCCTGTCGCCGCGGTGAACCCCCAATAAGCGTTGCCATTGGATGACGAAAAGTGCGCCGGAAGATCGACTGACACGGCGTTGAAAGGCACGTCACCTGCATCGGTAAAAACGTTGTTTGGTGTGGCTGTCAAGTCGTAGCGGACGGTGAACGTTTTGAGCCGTGCGTTCCAAATGAATTGGGCTTTGCGCCAAGCGCCATTCTCAAGGTCAATCGTGGAAACCGCACCGGGACCCCATGAGGTATGTGTTTCAGTAATCCCATTCTGCATGAGGGCAACATGGTCGGCGGATGGGTCCCCGGTGTTTATGTATGTATCGAATTCAACCGCAAGAGATGGAGTGATGCCCGCGTAACCGAGGCCACCACCGGAGGTTCCGGCAGCGGTGGAGTTTGGTTGGATGACGAACGCCAACCCATCGGCACCCGCGTCGCTGTTTCCCAGATAAACCTCTGCAGCAACGCAGAGGTTTTGCGACAGGTCAACGCGTGACTTGTTCCAGATTGAACCGAACTGAGCAGCCGTTGCGGTTGTGAGAGAAATCGTTCCGGACGAGTCGGTCGCGAGGTTTGGACTGCCGCCGAGTGTGAACGCGTTTGAGGCGTAAGCCGTTGGATAGCTGATGCCGAACGTAAGCGCCCTTACGGTGCTGCTGTATGCGGAGGTTCCGGCAGCATTCGTAGCCGCGATTCGGAAGTGGTAATCGACACAAGCCGTGAGACCAGTGAGGTCGTAAGGACTTGTTGTGCCGATGTTCATCGTGGTCCACGTGGTGCCGTCCGTCGAGTGCTGCAGCGAGTATGCGGTGATGGCCGAACCATTGTTTGCGGGGGCGACCCACGAGAGCCTTGCTCCGCCGTCAATCGGTGTTGCGGTCAGGCCGGTAGGAGTGCCTGGGAGTGTGTAGGGCGTTGCTGAAGCCGAACTCGAGGCACCACTCGTGCCGACGCTGTTCGTGGCGGTGACCGTGAATGTGTACGCGGTGCCGGGATTCAGGCCCGTGATCGTGCACGAGGTGGATGACGTCGTGCAGCTTCCTGCTCCCGCAGACGCCGTTGCCGTGTACGAGGTGATCGCCGCACCACCTGTGGCAGCCGGAGCGGACCAACTGACCGTCACTTGACTGTTGCCGGCCGTCGCGGTGACGTTGGTGGGGGAATCGGGCGTAACGACCATCGTGATGTCGGTATTGGCGGTCCCAGTCATGACGTCACCTGTATCGCCGTACTCGATGATGTAAAACTGCCGATTGCAGGAGTTCTTGCAGTCGTTCCAGGAGTCCCCTACTCCCGACGTGCCGAATCCGAACTCTGAGTAGTGTTCGATATTGGCGTCGTTGTTTGGTTCTCCTGAACCGAAGTAGTTAAAACGACTGACGCCGTCGATGGTATTGGAAGTCATGTTTGCGGAGCTTCCGGCGATGTAAAAACGAATGTTTTGCTCCGGGCCGTCCATCCAGCGCCAACTCCCTTCGACGTCAGTGTCGGCTCCGCCAATCCATCCGAGGGCGCTGACGAACTTTTCCTGAAGAAACAAGTGTTCTGCGAGGGATGTGATGTTGACCAGGTATCCACGGAGTCCGTTGAGGGTTCGGCGGGTTGCGGCTCCTGATCCGATCGTGCATTTGTCATCGAACACGTAGGAGACGCCGCTACCTGAAAAGGTGCGATTGCTCCATTTAGCGAGGCACCGTGCGCCTTCCCATGAGATGACCGAGCCGTGGGAGACCAGCTGGTAGAAGTGTTGGTTCTCTGGCCAATACGCGATGGTGCCACTTCCCAATTCGAAGCCCACGACGGAGACTTTGGGTTGAGGGTTGCGGGCAGTGGCGTAAAACTGGAGGTTGTTCAAGGCATTGTTGATGTTTGCTTGTGATCCCTGAAACGCGATTGACGTGGCACTTCCCGACGTCCAATCACCGGTCGGGTATCCGGTGACCGCCGAGAGCCCACTGGTTGCGCCGTTGGCGATTCGTACGAAACCGCTCGTCGCGGTGATGGTGAACTGACCCGTCGTGGCGATGTCGCCTGCCGCCAGCGTCCCGCTTCCGCCGACCATGACCCACGAGCCGAGAGAGGCGGACTTCGAAGTGGGTGCAGTGAGCGAGGCCGTCGCTCGCGCGGGTTTCGCCGGTGTGATTCCGATCGTGAAGAGTGTGGCCACGAGGACGGCGACGATCCCGTGCGCCACAAGGCGCACGGGGCGGGGACGCGCAGTTGAAAAAAGTTCTTGACTCGTCCTCGGCACGGCGGTAGCACCAACTCCTGAACAAAAGTCTATTTGTCGTCTTTGCAATGTCAATGCGGGTGAAGGCTCTGAGGGCAAAGGGTCGGGAAGCGGAAAGGGACCTCTGCCAAGATGGCGGCGTGACAGGGCTGCGGATCGCGTTTGTGGGGGCCGGAAGCACGGTTTTTGCCCGCAATTTGATGGGTGACATCTTCAGCCGGACGGCCTTGGCGGGGGCAACAGTGGTGCTTCACGACATCGACCCGGGGCGCCTGGCGACGTCGGAGGTCGTGGGGCGCAAGGTTCTGGCCACTTTGGGGGTGCCGGGGCGGGTTGAGGCGACGACCGATCTGCGGGCGGCGCTAGACGGGGCCTCGTACGTCATCACGATGTTCCAGGTGGGCGGATACCGGCCTTCGACGGTGGTCGACTTCGAGATTCCGAAGAAGTATGGCCTCGAGCAGACGATCGCCGACACGCTGGGAGTCGGCGGCATCATGCGCGGCCTGCGAACAATTCCGGTGCTACTCGAAGTCTGTCGCGTGATGGAAGAGGTCTGTCCGAACGCTGTGCTGTTGAACTACGTGAACCCGATGTCGATGCTGTGTTGGTCGGTGTCTCGCGCGTCGTCGATTCGCACGATCGGCTTGTGCCACAGCGTGCAGCACACCGCGTCGCAATTGGCCGACGACATCGGTGTGCCGGTTGATGAAATTTCGTACCTGTGTGCGGGGATCAACCACATGGCGTTCTACTTGCGTTTCGAACGTGACGGCGAAGACCTGTATCCGCTGATTGCGCGTCGTGCGACGGAGTTTCCGTTGCCGTCACGCGGTGATGAAGAACGTTCCGACGGTGGATTCGAGGGTTTGTCCGATGCGGTGCGTTACGAGATGTTCCGCCGACTGGGGTATTTCGTCACCGAGTCGAGCGAGCATTTCGCCGAGTACGTGCCGTGGTTCATCAAACGTGATCGCCCCGACTTGCTCGATCGTTTCGGTGTGCCTCTGGACGAGTATCCGCGGCGTTGCGAACGCCAGATCGCGGGCTGGGAAAAGCTACGTTCACGCTTGGAAGACCCTGCCGCGCAGTTGCGCGTTGTGCCAAGCATGGAATACGGCTCGTCGATCATCAACGCGATGGAAACGGGTGAGGCGGTGACGGTGTACGGGAACGTGCCGAACCGTGGTCTGATTTCGAACCTGCCCGATGGTTGTTGTGTTGAGGTTCCGGTGGTGGTTGATTCGGCGGGACTGCATCCGCAAACGGTGGGCTCGCTGCCGCCGCAGTTGGCCGCGTTGATGCAGACGAACGTCAACGTGCAGTCGCTGACCGTCGAGGCTGCGCTGACTGGGAAGCGCGAGCACGTGTATCACGCGGCAATGCTCGACCCGCACACTGCGGCCGAGTTGGATCTCGACCAGATCTGGGCGTTGGTGGACGAGATGATGGACGCACACCGCGGCTGGATTCCCGAGTCGTTGTATGCCTGAGTTGTTCCGTGCGATTGCGCCGGGGCGCGTGAATCTGATCGGCGATCACACCGACTACACGGGTGGCCTGGTGTTTCCGATGGCGATCGATCGCTCGACGGTGATCGAGTTTCGTGAGTCTGACGTGATGTCGTTGGCGTCATCGGATGTCGAGGGTGACGATTGGTTGCGCTACGTCGAGGCGGTTCGACGTTTGGTGCCGGGCGCCCGCTCTGTGGCGGGCAGGGTGTCAGCGACGATTCCGATCGGT